>CALLKH010000549.1 GCA_938008425.1 uncultured Planctomycetaceae bacterium
GTGTAAAACCGACGCGAAATCGCTATCCGGCAAAGATCGTGAGGGCTGAGATCTGAGGGGCCTCATTCATTCGTGAATTGCTCTAGGATTTCTTAGCCGCGGCAGCGGCGAAAGAGTGAGGGCCGATCGGCGACACATTGAATGCGACGGCATTCGTCACTCAATGAACCCATTCACCTGCGAGCCTTGCCGGACCGCTTCTTCGACGCCCCGGCCGGAGACGATTTCCGATCGCTCGCTGTCTTCGATTTCGTTGCCGACGCCTTCATCGTTGCCGCGCCCGGCCCATCCATCTCATAAGCCGTGCGCAGCCATCGTTCGACCTCGTCGTCGATGTCGTCGAGCGAACTGATCGCAATCCGATGCGTGATCCGGTCCTTCTTCGCGTAGCCGCCGGTCTCCTCGAGCCGCCCCCTGCTCTTCATCGCTCCCAAGGCCAAACCGAAGTCAATTCGCTTCTGCGTCGCGGGCTTAATCTCCGCAAACACATGATCACGGTAGAGTGGAACGATGGTCTTGCACGGACAGATCTTGACGTCGGCCCCGAGCGAGCGGCCCAGTTCGATCAGCGCATCGTGGATCGGCCGCAGCGCCGCCCTGCCGCCGGCGTACAGGTCGTCAACGTACTTGACTGCGGCCTTGAGATACGCGGCGGGGTCGCCATCTTCCTCGCCCCTGCCGTTGGCCCGCTCGGCGATCCACGACGCGTAATTCGTGCCAAGACCCTGCGACTTGAGCCAGTCCCGCTGCTCGGGCTCTGCGACCGGTCCCTTCTTTCGAACGTGCGCAACCCACTCCTCCAGCGTACGGCCGGTCCTCGCTTTCATTCCGGCGATGATATTCTGAACCATCTGGATCGAAGGATGCGGACTGTAGAGCGTTGACGTCGATCGTCGCGCGGACATGGCCTGGCCCTTCAAGAGCTGCAAACAGGTCAATCAAATCGAGTATGGAGAAAGACGATCTCGCGACCGCTTCAAACAATCAGTTCGAATACGCCCGAATCACCAGCGTGTCGTTCTGCCCGCCGAAGCCGAAGGAATTGCTCAGGCAGGTCTTCACGCTGGACTTTCGCGGCTCGTTTGGCACGTAGTCGAGGTCGCACAGCGGATCGCTGTTCTGATAGTTCATCGTCGGCGGCAGCACCTGATCCCGAATCGCCAGGATGCAGGTGATCAACTCGCACGCCCCCGCGGCCGCGATGAGATGGCCGAGCATGCTCTTGACGCTGCTGACCGGAACATTCTTCGCGTTGTCGCCGAAGACGCCCTTGATCGCCAGCGTTTCAATCTTGTCGTTTTCCTGCGTGCCCGTGCCGTGGGCGGAAATGTAGTCGATCTCGTTCGTCGCGACGCCGGCATTCTTCAGCGCCATCCGCATCGACGCGATGCCGCCCCGGCCGTCCTCATGAATGTCGGTAATGCGGAAGGCGTCAGCCGTTGAGCCGTAGCCGATGACTTCGCAGAGAATCTTCGCCCCGCGCGCCTTGGCGTGCTCCAGCTCCTCGAGCACCAGCATGCCGGCGCCCTCGCCAAGCACGAATCCGTCGCGCGTGCGATCGAACGGCCGCGACGCCGAAATGCACGAGTCATTTCGCGTCGACAACGCCGTCAGCCGGTTAAAACCGGTGACGCCGAGCGGATGAATCATCGAGTGGCAGCCGCCGGAGATCATGGCGTCGGCATCGCCGCGGCGAATCAGATTCATCGCCTCGCCGATCGCCTGCGTGCTCGCCGCGCAGGCGGTGAGCGTGTTGAGATTCGGCCCCTCGATGCCGAACAACTCCGCGATGTGACCAGCGGCCATGTTCGGATCCTGCTCGACCTCGCTGATTTCGGTCAGCCGCTTCAGCGCGATCTCGGCCCAGCGAACGGTGTTCAGCGAGCCTGCGGCGTGATCCCATCCATCGACGGCCGCCGCGACGAAATTGTCGAAATCGATCGGCCCTTCTCCGCCGCCGAGGTAAACGCCGACATTGGTCCGGTCCAGATCGATCTTCTCGCCGAGTTTCGAACTCTCCCACGCCATCTTGGCCGCGGCGAGCGCGAACGCCGCCTGCCGGGAGGCCGACTTGTGACGGGTGAATTCCTCGGGCGTGAGAAACTTGCTGAGATCGAAATCCTTGACCTCGGACGAAAACTGTGTCGGGAAGGTCGTGGCGTCGAAAATGGTCGTCTTCGCGATGCCGCTCTTGCCGCCGAGAATGCCGCTCCACGCCGTCTCGATGTCGTGACCGAGCGGCGTGATCCAGCCCATGCCTGTTACCACCACGCGCCGGTTCATGACTGCCACCTCCGAATCACGAGAGCGGCCGTCTGACCGCCGGAAAGCGACGCCGCCATCGATACGGCGACATCGGCACGACAATCGATCGGATCACCGCTCACCACGTTGATGCCGCACGCCGGATCGACCACATCGGTATTCAGCGACGGCGGGATGACACCGCGATGAAGCGCCTCGGACATGACGGCCAGGTCGATCGCACCCGAACCCGCGCCGTTGTTACCGATCGCACCCTTGGTCACGAGAACCGGCACCTTCGAGGCGCGATCGCCGAGCACGCTCTTGATCGCCGCCGCCTCGGATGCGTCATGCTCGCGGGTTCCGACGCCGGCCGCGTTGATCAGGCCGACCTGGTCGGGCGTGACCTTCGCATCCGCAAGAGCCTTCTTGAACGCCAGCATCTGGCCGCGACCATCCGGCTGCGGGCGCATCCAGCTTGATGCGTTGGTGGCCGCGCCGAAGCCGACGATCTCACCGTAAATCTTCGCCCCGCGCGCCCGGGCCCGCTCCAGTTCCTCGATAATCAGCAGGCCGCCGCCCTCGCCGATGACCGAGCCGGCGCGATCGCGATCGAACGGCCGACAGGCCTTCGCAGGCGTGTCGTTGCAGTCCGTCACGAGCCGGTGCAGAAGCTGCTGCCGGGCGAGGCCCATGGGATTGAGTTTGCTCTCGGCGCCGCCGCAGATGCAGATGTCGGCCGCGCCGCGTTCGATCGTTCGATAAGCCTCGCCGATCGCCAGGTGCGAACTGGCCTCGCCGCAGGTGATGGTATTCGAGGGCGCCTGACAGTCGTGCACGATGGTGACGTGGCAGGCGAGCATGTTGGGAAGGAACTTCAGCAGCCAGAGCGGCGTGAGATTCGGCATGCCCTCGGCGCCCCACTTGCGAAGGCTGAACGCCCGACCCGACGGAGAATCGGGGTTGTCCACTGCCGTCGCCAGCGCTGCTGCGAGTTCGTTCAGATCCGCACAGATGAGGCCGGCGCCGATGTTGGCGCCGAAGCGCGTCGAATCGACGTTCGTCTTTTCGGCCTCGCCTCGATCGACGATGCACTTGGTATGAAGGCCGGCATCCTTGACGGCGCGGTAGGCCGCGATGACCGCGAGCTCTATGTCGCGGGCCATCACCTTGACGGCCTTGCGATAGCCCTTCGGCACGCACTCTTTGACATCAGCACTGATGATTTCGCCGGCGATCTGCGCGGGAAAGTTTGAGGGATCAAACGTCTGGATCCGTTTGATGCCGCACTTCTTTTCGACCAGGGCGTCGAAGGTCTCGGTGATGCCGAGGCCGACGGGCGTCACGACGCCCATTCCGGTGATGACGACTCGATTCTTTTTCATGGCGCCTTGTTTCCGTGCCCCCGAAGAAATCTACTGCGCCGACGCGACCGCAGAACTGGAGACATTGTAGGTCTGCAGGAGCGACTTGAAATCCTCGGTGAAGACGAAATTCTCCTCGGGGAAGACCAGGCCGCTCATGTTGTTGTCGATGTGCGAGAAAACGATGTCGATTTCCGCCAGCGGCTCCCCGTTGACCGTGACCCGGCCGCAGGTCATGGCCGCCTCGGCCGAAACCTGCTCGATCCGGGCGTCGTACTCCAGCTGATCGCCGGGGCGAACCTCGCGCTGAAACGCGGCGCGCTTCACCTTGGCGAGAATGACCTTCTCCTTAAACTGCCTCGCCTCGCCGACGA
>CALLKH010000550.1 GCA_938008425.1 uncultured Planctomycetaceae bacterium
AACACACATTCGAACGGCGGACGTTTTAGGGTGCCGTAATCGAGGCACTATCCGGGCTCGTAAGGTCTTCCGCTTGATACATTTATGCCTCTCGATGGTGATTTCCCTCGAAATCTGCGGAATCAGTCAGGCGTCTAAATTGAATACCGGGGCTGCCATGTCCGAAATACGCGAGGGTCCTGAGCGACCATGCGGGGCTCGGCGGGAATATCGACATTTGGCGAAATAATTCTCGCGATTCACCCCCGATTATCGCCATGGAGCACCTGGAGCCCGATGATCCGGCCGGCGCGTGGCCCGGTGGAAACGTCTTGAACGCGACTTACTGGCTCGATTGAAGCGCCTGGGCGGAATCAGGCGTCGATTCAGGCCGCGGTCGAAGGCGCAGGTCGACCAGGACGCCGTCAATCGGCTTGGTGGAGACGCCCGCCTTCGCGGGGTTTTCGGAATGGACGGCCGTCAGGTGAAAGAGCTTCACGCAGGCGCCGACGACGAGCGCCACCTCCAACTGCCCCAGGCTCTTGCCGGGGCAGAAACGCGGACCGTGGCCGAATCCGAAGTGAAGCAGGTCGTTGGTTCCATGGCCTCTTTCCGCGAGAACCTGCCATCGCTCGGGCACGTATTCCGTCGCGCCGTGTCCCGAGACTTCAACGCCCCAGTGATCCTCATGACGGTTGGCGTGCCAGATGTCGAGCAGCACGTGCGTACCCCTGGGCATGTGAAGCGTTTCGCCTGATCCCGTTTCGACGCAGGTATCAACCGTCGCTCGACGCGGATGGAAATAAAGTGAGGGCGTCAGACGAAGCGTTTCATTCAGCGCGTGGCCCAGATACTGCGCGCTCTCCAGCACGTCGGGGGTGTAGCCTTCGATGTCCTTCACCTCGTCATGGACTTTCTGCTGGGCCGCGGGATTTCTCGCGAGATGTGAGATGGCCCAGCAGGCGTAGGACGTGGTGGCTTCGAGCGCGCCGGCGAGGAAGACCCGGATGTTGCTTCGAAGGGCGTCATCCGGCGCATCGGAGTTGAACTGCTTCCAGAGCCCCTTTCCGTCCTTCCTGCACGCCAGTACGACGTCGGTGAGTTTTTCAAAGTCGGCGCGAGCCTGTTTGGCGTCGGCGATGCCGCGCGTCAGGTTCGGCAGCCGCTGGAGTGGTATTCCGAATTTGTTGATCACGGTGTCGGTCACGATGAAATCGATCACGCGATCCAGGGCGGGAACGTATCGACTGCGTATCTCCTCGGCCGTGACGGCCGCGCCGAAGAAGTTGTTCACCAGCAGTTCAAGCATGATCGCCTTGACTTCCGGTTCCAATTGGATTCGCAGCGGCTCACCGGATTCCGAGATTCGCTTCCTCACCAGGTCGAGGCGCTCACCGACCGTGTGGCGAAATGTCTGCTCGAACTCGTGAAACTGCTCGGGCTGAAAGAGGGAGGAACGCGCGAAGGGGGGCGTGGAGAGTCTCTTCTGGCGTTTCCACACCGGCCCGTTGGCGTAGAGCAGCGTGTCGGCGCCGGTCGCACGGGCGATGCCGACAGAGGGCAGCGTATCGCGATCGAATTGTCCTTCGCGATCACCGGTGTTGGTTGAGATGGCGCGAATGAGCTGCGGGTCGCGCGTCACCAGCACCGGCGCGAGGCCGGGAACTTCGAGGTAACGGTTGTGCCGACCGGTGCCGGTTTCCCGGTCCGCGTTCCAGAAAAACGTCTCGAGAATTCGGATCGGCTCGCGGAAATTCCATGGATGGGGGAAAGGCAGTGTGGGACGGCCGCTCCCGATCGAGAGCAGGCGGACGCGCGAGGGTTGAATTCTGCCCGTGAAAGGACTTCCCCCGAACAGTGCACGGCGAAGCGAAGACATTCAAACGCACTCCGAAATCGGTACGGCTTCCACCCGTATTGATCGGTTCGTTACGTCTGATTCGTGAAAAAGCGGCCGAAGCCGTTCCTAGTTGGGTGCGGCGCCCGGTCGCCTTTCAGGTGTTCGAAAGCAGGGGCGATCAGCCAGAAAAAGCAAGAGCCTGTTGAAAAGCGGTAGCCCAGCCGTGGCGCGAGTGGGCGTTACTTTCCAACAGGCTCAAGAGGACGGTGGAACCTGCGTCCGTGGCACATCTTCCGTGAAAGGTTCCACCGTCGGCGCTTGTTCCAACCGCGCCAATGGTTGTTCTGTTCGGCGGCGGACGACAGCACGTCCGCCTGCGCGACTTACTGCAAGTTCGGTTCCGTTCGGTCGTTTCGCTTTCGCGATTCGGCCGACCGGGTCTTCGGCTTCACCAACAGGGCGCCGGGCATCAGGCCCCATGCCAGGAGTTCGCTTCGCGCGAGCTCGGCGACCAGTTCCGCCGTCACCACCTTCAGGCCGCAGTTGAAGACCAACTGCTCGATGCGGCCCGCGATGACCCGCGCCGCCGGCACGTCGAGCTGATGGGTTTCCATCAGATGACGAACCACGCGGCTCTTGTCCCATTGCCGCTGAATGTAGCGGCCGTCGCGCGCCCGCCGGTGGGCGACCTTCGTCCATCGGCGGAGGCGCTGGCGTGCATGCTCATGCTGGCGAATCGCCATGCCCGCGGCCGAGTAGCCCGTCTGCGTCAGCACGAGTTCGACGAGCTCGGCCAGATGGGCCGACGGCACCGCCGATTCGGTCTGACTGCGGAGCAGGTAGGTCTGCACCGCTTCAGCCAGGCCCCGCGAAGTGGCCGACCCGCGTTCATGCGGATCGCCGCTTGCCTGGAAGCCGTGGCCGATGCAGTTGAGCAACTTGGCCAGTACAAAGGGTTCGACGTTTCCGTCACGCTTGAGCACGCAGATTTCGCCATCCATGGCATACACTCACTGTTCATCCTGAAACAGGGACTGTTGACCGTCGACATCCGTTTTTTCATCCTGAAGCACCTCCTGTGCTTCCTGAATGAACTCGTCGACTTCCTGGAACTTATAATACAGGCTCGCGAATCGAAGGTAAGCGATCTTATCGAGTTTTCTGAGGCGAACCGAAAGGGCCAGCCCCAGGCTGACGCTCGGCACTTCGCGATCGTACTTTCGAAAGATCTCCTCTTCGACTTCGTCTACCAGTTCTTCTATCTGTTCGGCGCCGAGCGAGAGTTTCCAGCACGCCCGTTGTACGCCGGCCGTCAGTTTTTCCCGGAGGTAAGGTTCGCGACTGCCGTCCTTCTTGATGACCAGAAGTTTGTTGGTTGCTTCGATGCGTTCATAGGTCGTGAATCGTCGGTCGCATGCGAGGCACTGGCGGCGGCGTCGAATGACGGTGCCATTCTCCGCCGCGCGGGAGTCGATCACCTTATCCTCTTGTTCTTTGCAATATGGACATCGCATCTATGCGCCGTCGTTGCCGGTCGGACCCATGCCTCGGGCCCCAACATGTTGTGTAGGCAGGAACTTACGACGCTACTTGCGGGGTGTCAAGCAAAATTCGCGCCGCCTCTACATAGGATTTCTGCTATGAATTACACTGCCCGGCCCGACTGGTTCGCGCGGTTATTCTCTCGCGAGCCTGTGATTTGTTTTGAGGATTCGGGTCTGACATGCAGCTTGATTCAGTGCCCCGTGGGCGACAGGAAAGTGGGACTTTGAACGGTCGACTTGTTGAACATCAGTTGGGAGACCTTCGCGTCGTCGGCTACAGCGTGGCGGGCGAGGAGACGGTGATTGCCTGCCCGGAGCTCAACGTCTGTTTCGATGTCGGCAAGGCGCCGGCGGAGATTCTTCCCGTCGATCATGTGCTGCTTTCCCACGGCCACATGGATCATGCCGCGGGCCTGGCATACTACTTCAGCCAGCGGAATTTCGTGGGCAACGCTCCGGGCTGTGCGCTGGTGCCCAAGGCGCTGGTCGAGCCGATCAAGGCGCTGATGCAGGCCTGGGGGCGCATCGAGGGACACGTCTCGCCGTGCCGCGTCGTTGGCATGTCGCCGGGTGAGGAATTCGAGCTTCGACGCGGGCTCATCGCCCGCACGTTTGAGATCAACCACGGCGTGCCGTCGCTCGGCTTCGCGGTTGTGGATGTGCGGCGCAAGCTGCGGCCGGAGTACGCCGAAAAGTCCGGCCCCGAGCTGGTGGAGTTGAAGAAGCAGGGCATCGAGATTCAGTACGACGTCGAGGTGCCGCTGGTCGCGTACTGCGGCGATACGGCCGAGGGCTCGTGGATCGATCATCCGGCGGTTCAGGCGGCGAAGACGCTGATCCTGGAGTGCACGTTCTTCGAGGCGGAACACGTGAGCCGGGCGCGGGCGGGATTTCACCTTCATGTGCGTGACGTCGCTCGAATTCTCCAGCGGACGACAAATGAACATGTGCTGCTGACGCACGTGACGCGCCGAACGGGAATGCGCGACGCCAAGCGGATGCTGGCGAAGCTGGTATCGGAAGAGACGATGAATCGCGTTCGGTTCCTGATGGACTACCGACGGCCGCGACGAGAGGGGCCGGGCGGGGGACCGGCGGCTGAAGGGCCGCGCACGATCAACGGCTCGTAGACTTGGACTGTCCGTTCAATCGTCGTCACCGGAACCAGGTAGATATCCTGCCGGTCGAGTTGTCGGCCTATGGTGGGGGGACGACCCGAACCGTGGTCGTCTTGGTAAATGGGCCGTGGAAGTTTCGGGTTATCATGGTCACGGTGATGTCCGTCGCCTGACCCGGCTCGAGGCGTCTCTCATCGCGCGGACGAGTTCCGCTGATCGACTCAGCGATTCGAATCCACACGACCTCGTCGCTCACATTTCTGACGCGGAAAGAATGGCGAATGTCTTCGCCGCCTCGAACGCGGCCGAAGTCATGAACCGGCTCGTCGCATTCCAGAATGGGACGCCCGGCCTGCGTCGCGGCCGGCTGTGCGTTCAATGATTGCTTGAGCGAGGGCGGGGGCATGACGTCCGTGGCAATCGCGGGAATTCGTCCGCTCATCGTCAGGATCAAGGCGAGCAGTGGCAATGTGGTCAGTGACATCCTTGATAGCATACCCTGCGGGGCGACGAATCTGCGTAACGGATACGTATCTTCAAGTCGCTCCCGAGTGAGAATGAAACGGGACCCGAGGGTAGGTGCCTGCCGAGAAGCCGGCGTTCTCGCCAGCCGCGTCCTTGAGGTCGGGGTGGGCCTCCCCCGTTGAGCCGCCGCCCGACAGGGCGACGGTGGCCGTGTTACCGGCGAGCCGTGCGGTGCAGCGGATCGCCCGATCTCAATTCCCGCCGGCCAGCCACGAACCTGAGTGCCTCGCGGTCCATATTCATTGGGACATCGGGCCGGTACATGGTCGCCGGGCAACCCGGTGACATTTCTCCGCGAGGGGGCGTTCACGAATGCCTATGTCGTGGTCGCGGGGTTGTTCGCGGGACGGTGAGCGGCGGCGGGTGAATCGACCTTTTCGAGCAATGAATTCACTGGGCCTTAAGCCTTGTTGAAACCTTCGGGTCACTCAAGCTCTGCATAGGCCTCCGCCATCATGTCGAATAGTACGACCTCGTCCGGCACCGGTGCCTCTGACCGACGGGATGCGCACCACGCCTCCAACTCGTCGAAAAGCGGCCGCACAGCCTCCACGAATGCGCGCTTGTCTTCACTGGATTGGCGTCTGGCGAACGCCAAGCGCTCTTCGTCATCACCGATGGCCCAAACTCGAGCATAGGGCACCAGGGGCCGGAGCGCAGCGGGAATCTTTTCAGGATCGATGGTCACGCCCTCGGTGTCGGCGTAGCGCGACGTGATCACCGGAATCGAGAGTAAGTCTGCTGCCTCCTCGGAATCCTCCAGCGGTTCGGACCATCGCAAGACGTGGTAGTGGCTGCCGCTGGCGCGGGCAGCCGCGTTCGTGCTGCTCAACTTGGTTCCGGGATCGAATACGGTCACAAACTCGAAGTTTCGAATTTCCCAGCCACGGTCACCGAGTTCCTGAATCGCCTGCGCCCGCGCCAATTCCTCACTGTCCGTGTCGACCCAACCAAAGATTCTGGCATCATTGAATCGCCAGAACAACAACGGGTGCCGGGGGCTCTTTCGCTGAGCACGACAACTGAAATGGCACATCATCGACATTCGCTTCACTGCCTCGAATCCAGCGAAACTCCATTTTAACGAAGCCATTTTGCCTGTGCCATCACAATCACTGTTTCGCCACGTCCAGCGCCACGATCTGCTCCTGATCGCGCAGATACAGCTTTCCATCCGCCAGCGTCGGGGCCGTCCAGGCTTTCGGCTTGAGCAGCGAGGCCGTGCAGATCGTGTCCAGCTTTTCGTCGGACGTCTTCGCCAGGCGAAGTTCGCCCGATTCGTCGAGGATGATCAGTCGATCGCCGGCCAGGATCACGGTCGAGAGCGGCAGCCGCTCCTGCCAGGCCGGCGTGCCGTCCGACAGCTTCACCGCCGCGAACAGGCCCGACTTTCCGCTGCCGGCCGCGCCGAAGAGCATCTCGCCTTTGCAGACGACATTGGTCTGCCCCGCGCCGATCTTCTTCGTGGTCCAGAGCTCCTTCGCCTCGGTCTTGTCCTTCGTGCTTGCAAGCTGAAGCAGCACGCCGCCGCCGAAGGAGGGGTAGAACACGCGCCCGCGGCCGCAGTCGACCGGCGTGGTGCAGTGGGTGTCCCACTGGTTCTTGTAGGCGCGCGTCCAGGCCAGTGCCCCGGTGTCGGCATCCAGCCCGATGATCTCCTCGGTCATCACCAG
>CALLKH010000551.1 GCA_938008425.1 uncultured Planctomycetaceae bacterium
GGCAGACCGCCTGATGATAGGGCCAGGTTGGATCGAGTGGATCGAGTCTCGCGGCGTTCTCGAAGCAGGCCAGGGCTTCCTCGATCAGCCCGTTTGCTTCATACAGCGCGCCGAGTTCACCGTGCAGCGAAGCAGACCGGGGATTTTCCCGAACGACGTCCTGAAGCTGCGTTGCATACGACACAACTCTCGCCTCAACTCGATCGGGATTGCGAATGGCGACGGGCTCCGGCGATTCGAGAAATCGATCGCGAAGCCCGTAGACGGTGAGTCCCGATCCGACGACGACGGCGGCGATGACGAACCATCGCGCGTGCGATCGGCCGCCATTTGGCAGGCTTCGGCGGTTTCGGTTTCGCGATTTCTGCGCGGAAACGCCTGCCGCGGCATGCGCGGAATCGTCCTTGGTTGGACTGTGCCGACGGGACATGGCTCACCCCTCGTCGAGGCCGAACCGGTCGGGGCCCGGGCCTTGACGTGTCCGTTGGTACTCGATCCGGGCGACTGCTTTTGCAAGCCCCATCGTGCACACCGCCTATGTCGGAGCGGTGGCATCGATTTTCAGATCGCTTGAATCTTGCTACTTTCCCGAAATAGACGCTGGTAGAGAATCCAGAATCCGGATTCCTCCCGGTTCAACAATTTCCCTTTTGGTGCCCTCGAAGTCGTTCCGAACATGATTCGATCGAAGGCCCTGACCAGAATAGTCGTCTACAGCGTACCAAATCGGCTGAATCAATTCAATCACGCGGCTACTCCGACGGCGGGTACTGTCGTCTCAATCGTGTACGAAACAGATTCTGATCCCGAAATCGGGTCTGGGCTCGAGGCGCATCGCTCTCGGCCATCGCTGATATCGGATTCACGGCGGTCGCCGGGTACGGGTATTCCGTCATTCCGTGATAGGGCAGCGGCGCCACCGTTTTTCCGGCGGCGGAGTTCAGGTCGCCGTCCTTGAGCCATCCGTCCGTGTGGATCACATAATCTCGGACCCAGCCGTCGGGCAGGGGCGGGGCGAGGCCGGCGTCAAAGTGGAGGGTGACCTCGTCGCCCGGTCCGGCGATCACGTAGGCGCCGTCGGGAGTCTGGAGCAGCGCCGTCACTTCGCCGAATCGGGTGTAGTCTCCGATCAGGTCGCGCCAGCAGCGATTCGGATCGAGACTGTTGTAATCGGGGATCGTGGGGCCGTTCGGCACGCGTGGAAACTCGTGAGAAAATCCCCGATCGTGAAGATTCGAGGACGACACTGTCAACTCCGTGACACGGGTCTCAACCGGATCATCTCCGATGACGACAAAGGCCTGATCCCAGTAAATGGCGAAATTTGTCGAGATTCGGATGCGATGGTCGTCGCCGGTGAACGCACCGGTCAGATCCAGGATCATCGTCTTGTTCTTGCCCGACGGGAAACCCGCCTTGATGTCGAGCGGCGTCCATTCGGAATCGCCGGTCATTACATGAATCACAGGCGGCCGCGCGTCGATGGTTGGATTCTGCGACGCGGCCACATTGATGCTCGCGTCAGTCGGGAAGAGCCAGCCTGAAAGAAAGAGCCGGATTCGCGCGTCATTCGGGAAAGCCCCGAGATCCAGCGTGAGGTCATGGTCCTCCATCAGGCCCTGGTATCGACTTGGCTTGAAACCGGTGACGTATCTTCCGTCGCGATCACGAAGCAGGTCCCTGCAATCACGTTCTTCGTGGTCCCAGGCTCCAGCGATGGGGCTCGCGGCCGCGAATGCGTGAATCTCGAATGGAGGATAGGGCGGGGGAACACACCGCTCATCGACGTAAGTCTCCGTCCCCGCCGGGTGATCGACCACAAGCAGACGGCAGTAGTCCAGGTAGGCCGTTTCCCAGAGTTCCTCGGTAAACTGGAGAACGTACCGCCCGTTCAGCGGAGCAAGCTGCCGGCCTTCGATCTTGAAATAGTCATTCGCCGTTTCGTGATGGCCGATGACGTCGGTCCCCATGGACATCCCCAACGCGCTGCGCCACAGCACATCGGTTACGAATTCGAATCGTTCACCATTCCAGGCGTACAGGTAGGGGCACGACCCCTTGAGGCTCTGTTCCTCGATGATCAGCTGATCCGCCGAAAGCCGGAGGCGATCGGAGGCCCGATGGGCGAGATCCTGATAGTTGCCGTTGGGCCACACGACGCGCATGACGTCGGCGTGGGTGTGGGGGCCGAGGCCGAAATGAATGATCGGTCCGTTCACGTGGCGCTTCTGATACATCGCGCCGGCGCGAATTTCGATCGTGCTGTGCAGGCCGAACGCGTTGAACCGACTGTCGCCGCTGATCAGCGCCTGAAGCCTGACGGCCAGCCAGTGCCCGGCGCCTTTTGTGTGATTCAGGAAGACCTCGCCGTGCGAGGTGAGCAGATCCGGGAGGCCGTCGCCGTTCAGATCGATCGGGAGAATCTCGCTGCCGTCGCGCGTTCGAACATCGGGCAGGTTTGTCGTGCCGTCTTTTTTCCACGCGATGACGTCGAGCGTTCCGTTGCAGTCCAGATCCGCCGCCGCGCCGCCGATCCATGTGCCGGCCTGGAACGCCGTGAGCGGTCCGGGTTCGATGATGAATTCCGGGCCGACTTCGAACCGCCGGCCGGCGCCCACATCGATGATTTCCAGGCGGCCGTCGTGATTGGTGTCGGCAATAAAGGGCTCCGCCGCGAATCCGGCCGGGAGCGACTTCATTTCGTCGGTCACGTCGCGAAAGGCGCCGAGGCGCTCGTTTGAGATGATCCGGCAGGCGAAGGGTCCGCGGCCCGTGGTGATGAAAAGGTCCACGTCGCCGTCGTCGTCGAGGTCGAAGGACTGAATGGACCGGATGTTCTCCACGTGCGATGGGAATCCCGGTCGGCCGTCGATCGGCGACAGACTGCCCTCGCCGTCGTTTCTCATGAGGGCGAGCGCGTCAGGCGACCATCGGATGAGGTCAAGATCGCCGTCGTTGTCGAAGTCGTAGGGGCAGGCGCCCGGCCAGCCCCTGTCATCGGTCAGTCCGCTTGCGCTTGTCACATCGGCGAAGGCTCCTTCCTTTGAACCGCGGAGGACACGGTCTCCGGCCGGGCCCGACAGGACGAGGTCCATGACCAGATCGTTATTGAGATCGACGAACACTGCGGAGTCCCATCGATCGTCTCCTCCAAGGCCGAGTTTCGCGGTCTCATTGTGGTACTTCCCGTCGCGGTGGATGAAGAGATTCACGCCGCGTTCACGACTGAGATAGCAAAGTGCCGGATTGCCGTTGCCGCTGAGGCCGATGGCGAGAGATTCGGCGCCCTCGGACAGGGCGGCCAACCCGAGCGATGCTGTTGCGCTTTCGAACTGGATCTGGGCTTGAACCGCCTTGGCGGTGTCGCCATCGAGGTCGTAGATTGGGTGTGGAACAACGGGCGGTATTTTCTGAATGCCGGGGCCGAGCTCGATGATGTCAGAGCGATATCGATCGGTCGGTCGCAGGAGGTTTCGACAGAGCGTCACTGCGCGAACGGCCGCGTTCTTGTCGCCGGCCCGGACCGCTTCGGACATGGCGGTGAGTTGCCTTTGCACCGCCTCATCCGGTTCGGCGATGAGCGTGGCGCACCGATTCATGAATGCGTTCGATTCATCCAGGCGGCCGGCGGCGGCGAAAGCGCGGGCGGCCGACAGGAGGGCGGCCAGATTCCTTGGGGCGATCGAGAGCATTTGCTCATGCGCGGCGAGAACGGCCCCGGGGGTCACGAGATCGTCCTGAATTTCGGCGGCACAGATCATCGCCCAAATGGCGGGAAGATGTCCGGGCGCGTCCGTCTCGATTCGCCGAAGAACATCGACGGCCTCGGAGAATCGACCCTGGGCCCAGATCGCCGCCGCGTGGATCAGGCGAACGTTCGGGTTTGCCGGCGCATCGTCAAGAGCCTCTCGGGCGAGTCGCGTCGCGGCGTCGTAGTCCTGAAGTGCCAGCATGGCGACAGCAAGATTCGCGGTGACCGCGGGATCGCGTGAACCCTCCTCAAGCAGTGCTCGATATTGCTTCGCGGCCTGGCCGTGGCGGTCCATTTCGATCTCCGCATTGGCCTGATAGAACGGGCCCAGCAGGGCGACGGGGAACTTCGGGCGCGCGCTCGTTGCGACGGGCGAGGGATGAGAGGTCGGGGGCGACGCATTATCGACCGCCGGGCGATCACACCCCGGGAAGAGGGTCGCCCATGCGAGGGCGATCAGGAAGGTCATTTGCGGCTTGATTTGAAGCGGATTGAGCATGATCAGGGGGTCGTCCGATTGTTATTCGGGTCAGTGACATTGCCTCAGTTCTTTGGCGGACCGGCCGATCATACGATAAGATCAGCGATTCGATAATGTCGCGAATTCGCAGGAGTGCCCGCCATGTCATCCAGGAAACGTCGTTCGCTGACCGCTGAAGGCATCGTTACAGCAGCTTCGCTATTGGGTGTGGTGCCGGCCTGCGATCGATCCGCTCCGCCGCCGCCGGCGTCTACTGAGCAGGATTCGGGCGCCGCCGCCGCGCCGCCAGTTGATGACGGCAAATCGGCCACCGATACGACGCCGTCGGCTTCGAACAGGGCAGCGGAGAATCGCGCGTCGGACCCATCCCGGGCCGATTCCGGGGGAGAAAGGCCGGGCGGCTCGAATTCAGCGTCGGTCAAGAGTTCGGACTCGTCGGCCTCGTCACCGGCCTCGGAAGATGCGTTTGTTCCACCGGAAGCGGATATCTCGGGACTCTCGGACTTCGAACAGGAGACGATATCCAACCTCCGTCAGTTGGTGATTAGCGCGCCGGCGAGTGCGGATCGGGTGACGGAGCTGGGCATGTGGTATTGCGTTCGTGATCACCCGGAGGCGGCCGCCAAGTGCTTTGAACGCGCCTGCGCGCTGCTGCCGAAGGTGATGCGGTATCGCTATCTGCTGGCGATTGCGTATGAGGAAGCCGAGCTCTGGGACGAAGCCATCGAGGCGTACCGGCAGAGCATCGCGCTGGAGGGAAACTACCCGGCTGCCTATTCCAACCTCGGGCGATTGCTGCTTGAACACAACGACATCGAAGCGAAGCCGATGTTTGAAAAGGCCCTCGAGCTGGATCCGACCGATTCGATCAGCGAGTGGGGACTTGGGCGGATTGCCGACCGGGCGGGGGACAAAGTTCTCGCCCGAAGACACTACGAGAAGGCGATTGAGCTGCAGCCTCATTACAACGCTGCCCACTACGCGCTATCCATGCTGCTTCGCT
>CALLKH010000552.1 GCA_938008425.1 uncultured Planctomycetaceae bacterium
CCGCCGGCCCGGACCAGGTCTATACCCTCGCGGCGGGCGATCTCACTCGCTGGCTGGACATCCGAACCCTGAAGCACGACCCGCGGCCGGCGCTCTACGCCTACCACCAGACCTACAAGCTCCACGGCAAGACACTCGTTCGAAAAAAATTCTTCGCCCGGCTACGACTGGAGGAATTCGGCGAAGGAAGCGTCCACGCCCATGAGCAGACCTTCGGCGGGCCGAAGGAAGACCGGCTCAAGCTCACGGCCGCAACGCGATGCAACCTCAGCCCGATCTTCGGCCTGTATCCGGATGCGGAAAACGAAATCAGCTCCCTGATCGACGAAGCGATCGATCGCGAGCCGGATCAATACGGCATGCTCGACGGCGTCGAGAACAAGCTCTGGGTGATCGACAACCTGCCCGAGATCAAGGCCATACAGGTGCGACTGGCCGACAAGCCCATCTTCATCGCCGACGGCCACCATCGCTACGGCACCGCGCTAATGTATCGCAAACAGCATGCCGAAAACGCGGGCAACATCGACGAGAACGATCCCGTCAACTTTGTCCTCGCGGTGCTCGGCGGCATGGAAGACCCCGGCGCGACGATTCAGCCCTACTTCCGAAGCATCGTGGATGTGAAACAGATCACCGCGAATGCGATGCAGGAGGCGCTCGCCGATGCCTTCACCTGGACGCCCACCTCGACACCGAAGAACGCCGAGCAGCTCGCGACGGTGCTCGCGAAGGCCGGCCCGCAGGCGATGGCGCTCTACTTCGCGAAAGACGACGCATGCGCCGTCATCAACCCGAAGTCGGACGATTTACTCGCCGAGTTCGAACCGGATCACAAGCCCGAGTGGCGACAGCTCTCGTACACGATCCTGCACCAGTACGTCATCGATCGCGTGCTTCAGCCCAAGCTGAACAAGGGCAAGGCGCCGACACTGCACTATCACAAAACGATGGAAGAGACGCTCAAGGACGCGCGGGACCACGACGGCATCGCCTGCCTCATGCCCGCCACGACGATGACGCAGCTTCGCGACATCTGCCTCGCCGGCGAACTCATGCCGCAGAAGTCGACCTACTTCTTCCCCAAGCTGGCGACCGGCATGGTCATCAATCCGCTCTACTAACGACCGGACCGCCGCGGCGCCGAGCCGCGACGATCCCGGTCGTCAGCAAGAGCAGTCAAGAGGGAGAGGTGGGACGACTGCGTCGCGCGTCGACGGATTGCCGCCTTTTCTCCGAACAACGCGAATCAATTCAGAACAAAACCCTCTCGCCGCCATGACTGCTCCTGGGCAATGGTTGCGGTCGCAAGTCGACGCGCTCGCTGCGAATATTCATCGCGCCGAGACGGTGGCACCACATAACCAATGCGTTCGACGCTTCCGAACGTCATCTCGAACGATTGCAAATTCTCGATATCACAAGAGAGTCGAGAGCGTCCGGCGTCCGGAGGACGGCGCGGGTTCGGCGCGGAATTCTCCCCGCCGCGACGAACCGGCAGAATCAATGACTACAAATAGGAGCGGTTGCGCAGTCTCACCGGACAACCGGCCGCATCCCTCTCTCGATTTCACTTGCGCAAACGGGCAGGCGGGAAAACTAATCTCAAACTAACCAAGGCGTGTCTATAAGGCAGGATTCAGTGGCAGGCTGCTCGCCCATTGCTGTAAAATACAATACCCCATAATTACGGCACTGTCAATATTTTCATTGAGACATTTGCGCACAATCAATTGCGCACGGCGTCAGTCATGATCGGAAGCGGCCGTCCGATCACGCGGGCAGCACACGCTCGACAAACCAATAAAGACCGATGGCGGCAATGAGCGCCGACGCCGGAATCACGACGCGCTTTCGATACCACTCACGCTCCCGCCACCAGCCCACCAGTACAAACGCGATCGCAATCACCGCGAGTTGTCCCAGCTCAACGCCCACATTGAAACTCGCCAGCGCGTTCACGTAGCTCCCCTTCGGAATCCCGAGGTCCATCAGAACACTTGCGAATCCCATCCCGTGCAACAGACCGAACAAGAACACCACGATCGGCCGCCATGCGTGCAGCTTGCTCGTGAAGAGATTCTCCACCGCCACGAACACGATCGATGCCGCGATGAGCGGCTCCACGATGCTCCCCGGCAGCCTCACGACGTCGAACACCGCCAGCGACAGCGTGATCGAATGAGCAACCGTGAACGCCGTCACCTGCCACACGAGCGGCCGCATCTTCAGGCACAACAGAAACAAACCGAGGACGAAGAGAATATGGTCGAGTCCCTCGGGCAGGATGTGCTCAAAGCCGAGCAGGATGAACTGATATGTCACCGACCACGAGCTTGCAGCGGTGTCGAGCGTTTCGTCATCTTCGGCTTCAACCGAACCCGCCGGAATCACGCACGAAAACGGCTCGCTTCGTCCCCCCATGTTCAGCTTCTGCATTGAGACCGGGCCGCTACCCGCGCGAAGGAACAGAATAATGTTGCCGAAAACTCGGGAAAACGAGATGACAAAGGTTG
>CALLKH010000553.1 GCA_938008425.1 uncultured Planctomycetaceae bacterium
AGCGGCGCGTCGCCGACGATATTCAGGCGGATCGATGTCAGCGGTGCGGCAGTTCGCCAGATGTCGACCAGGGATGAATCCGGCACGCGGCCGACGGTTTGCACGCCGCGATAATCCTGATCGCACGTCGTCACGCTTCCATCAGCCAGCACCAGCATTCGAGAGAAAACGCGACGGCAAGCTGTGCGCTCCGGTGGCGCCATTCGACTCACGGCGTGGTCGGGGCGCTGACCGGCGCATTGGCTGTAACCCGTTACGGCGTACATGCCCAGCCGGCGCTGCCAGGAGTCTACGAACGCCTCCAGGTCGTCGAACGTCTCCTCGGCCTTGACGAGCGACGGCACCCAGATCGGCAGCACGCGATTTTCCTTGACCCGCCGTTCCAGGCGCCGTTCGAGAATGGCCGACGCCTTTTCGTACGCATCGATGCCGTGAACGCGCCGATAGGTCGCCGCCGTCGCCGCGTCGAGCATGGTCTCCACAAGTTGAACGGGCGTTTCGAAGATCGCGCGGTCGAAATCGTCCGATTCCACCAGTCCCGACGTTCTGACCGCGACCGCCATCGCGCCCGCCGCGCGGAAGATGCGGCAGATGTCCGCAAACTCGGGATGCAGCATCGGCTCGCCGAATCCGCCGAGAACGATGCGGACGTCATCATGGCCGTGAAGGCTCGCCGCGATCGACTCGATCGCCGCCATCGAAATCGGCCCGCGCCGCGGCGTGTCACCGCCCATCGGCCGCAAGACCGGCGTCCAGCCCGCCGGCAGATCGGTCGTCAATTCGATTTCGATTTCCTCGGGCATCTCATCGATGCGCTCGCCGGATTCGCGGATCAGCCGACGGCCGATCGCCGCCGCGTCTTCACGCTCGGCACCGCTCTCAATGAACCGCCGCACGCGCTCGGTCGATCGACGGGTGTCACAGAGGAGGCGTCCGCGCGCGTGGATGATGTCGACCGATGGCCGATAGCAGGTGTCGCGGCCCGTCAGGTCGGCCATCGGCGTCGCGGGCTGGTATGCCAGAATGGCGCCGGGCGGGATCGCGGACTGGGCGATTTGTTCGAGAATGTGCCGCCGGATAATGAACGCACCGAGTCCTGGCGGCGCCTGAACGAAGGTGACGCCAGTCTGCTCCTCGGCGCCGCGGGCGTGACGGATCATCGCGTCGAGGATACCGGGATCGAACAGCGGCGCGGCGGCCGGAATGACCGCGACCGCCTCGGCCTCCATTTTTCGCGCCAGCGCGTCGAGCACCGCGCTATGAAAATCCTCGTCGAACGCGCAGAACGCGCCGGCGCCGCCCCGCCAGGAATCTAGCCCCCAGAATCGCCCGCCGCGGACCAGCGATTGATAGGGCGCGGGCGGCGCGTCATGGCATTCGATTCGCACGTCGAGACCGGACAGCAATTCGGTCACGCGATCGCGTTGCGGGCCGGGGCAGACGACATGCAGGCTGGCGGGAAGCTCGCACTTCATGGCGCGCTCGATCGTTCGCCGGAGAATCGGCACGCCGCAGAGCGGTTCCGCGAGGCGGGACTTTGTGCCCAGCGGCGATTCATCCAGATCGACGAGGATGGCGGCGATGACCTTCATTGACCGCCTCCCTCCGGTTCACGCGAACCGCTGCGTTTAATCTCCGCGTCAAACCGATCCAGGGCGCTTTGAAGAATGGCTTCAAGCACGTCGCACCCCTCGATCAGTGCTTCGATCAATTTCGCATCGCGGGCAAGTTGCCGCCGGGCGCGGCCGACTTCGTCCTCTGTGCCCAGCGCGATGCGCCGATCCTCCGCCACGCGTTGAAACTCGGCAAGCTGGGAGACATCGCGGACCATCTGATGAATCACGTCGCGCTGCTGAACGAGCGTGCGAAGCTCATCCACCCGAACGAGTCGCCGGTTGAATTCCTTCGGCGACGAGGTGAGCCCTTTAAGTTCGATGAGCAGGCCGCGCGTCTCGACGCAATGGGCGCGGAACTGTTTCAACTCGTCGAAACGCAGGGCCAGGGCGTCGCGCAACGAAACGAGCCGGGACTCATCCCACCATCGGGCGTCGAGGTACTCGAAGCAGCGCGGATCGATCTCGCGGTCGCAGAACTGCAGCGCCGCGTCCTCCAGCGTCATGGCGGTGGTATGCCCTTTTCTCGCGCCGCCTTCGGTTGCGTCGATCACCCGTGCGGGGGACCTGGCGAAGTCGCGTTCGAACTGCTGCAAATAGGTGAACATCTGCTCGTCGGTGTAGATGCTTCGACCTTCGACATCCACGACTTTTCGCCGGATGTTCTTCTGGCGTGCAATGCGCTCCCACTCCTTCATTTCAAGCGTGGCGTATCGTCCCAGTTCCGGCGCCCAGGCGCGGTGAATGGCCATCCCCGGGGCGTAATAACAATGCCCGGTGAACGCGAGGTCCTGGCCGACCAGCATGATCGGATCGCAGCCGAGCCATTCGGCCAGGTAGAACGCGAGGTGCATGACCGTTGCGCCGGCCTCGAGCGACGACCGCTTGCCCGCAGCCGACCCCAGGCAGCGTGTGACGAACGGATTATCCAATAGCGTGACGCGGCGATTCAGGCCCGCGGTGGTTCCGCGGTAGGTGTCAATCACGTGCCATGTCGCCTTCGGCTCCGCGACGAGTACCACGTCTTCGGGGATGTCGATCCCCTCGAAGAAGTGCTTGGACATCTCGTTGAAGTCAAGCGACGTGACGAAGTGCGGCCGGATACCGCGCTCCAATAGCGGTCGAAGCGTCGTCTGTGCCGCGATGATCACGGCGCGATTCTGAAGCTCCCTCAGGCGGTCGATGTTTTTCTGAAGCGATGGCCCCGCCGCGACGAGCACCGCCGGATAGCCCGCGAATCGCCGTCGAAGCACGTCGATTGGCGGCGTGGCGGCCAGCGTGGGCAGATTGTTGGCGATGTTGCGGCACGTGACGGCCGCATTCTTCACCAGCGTCATCACGGACATGCGGGCGTAGGCGGCGAAGTCCGTCATGGCTTTTCGAAACTCGGCGTGAAATTCACCGTGCAGCTCGCGCGACACCGCCGGAGCGACGAATCGGGTGCCCATCATGAGCGACGCCCAGTGGCCGCGAAGACGTTCGTGGAGATAGGCGGTGTCGGCGCTGGGCAGAAATTCGATTCGGCCGTCGCCGATCTCGCGGGAAAAGTCGGCGGACTCCAGTGCCGCGCGGATGATCGTCAGATCGGGCTCGCCGACGAGCACGATGGTCTCCCGGCCGAAGCGGTTGAAAATGGCCCGGGCGACGTAGCCGAGGCCCAGGCCGCACAGAATCACGCAGGCGGAATCATCAGCGTCGAGCGATCCGATCAGGTCGGCCGCCTCGCGTTCGGGGTCGTATCGGCTGTGGAGATAGAGCGTGCGGCCGTCAGGCGCCTGAACCGACGCGGTCGGCGGGCCTTTCTTCGACGGCTGCGGCTTGGGACCGGTGTCGAGCGGCAGTTCGTCGATCTGTTGGGCGAGGCGAATGTCCCGACGCCAGAGCTGGCGCATGTTGTCGAGAAACGTCGGATTGGCGGCGGCGACCAGTTGCACAGCGGCATTCTAACTACCGACCGGCTGGTGGAAACCCGGGCGATGCTTGCAGTCGCGCCGGGCGCGGGTTCAAATGGTGCATGGTCCGACCGGCGTCGCTGAGGGCGGCCGTCGTGAGAGTCGGGCGTTTTTCAAACCGGGGGACCGACCGATTTATTCGGGACTGCGATGGGGCGTCTTCGCCGCCGCATGGGTTGCGGGGCTGCGCTCGTCGCGGCGATCGCGCGGCCGGGCGTTCACAAGACCCGGTCGCTTCCGGCAAAGGAGCCGATTCATGCCTCGCTTGATGTGTTTTTTTCTGATGGTGCTTGTCTCTCCGGCGTTCGTGTACGGCGATGACGCTGCAACGTTGAAGCCCGCCGGCGGCATCCCGTCGGAACCGGGGATCATCGACTGGAAAGATGCCGCGAAGTTTGTCGACCACGAAGTGATCGTTCAGGGCTGGATCGTCCAGGCCCGGAACATGGGGAATATCACGTTCTTGAATTTCGATCAGGCCCGGACGATGACGGCCATCATCCGCAAGCGGAATTACAAGGAATTCGAGACGCCCGCTGAGAAGCTGTGCCTCAACAAATTTGTCCGCATCCGGGGGACCGTCACGCTTTTCAAAGGCAAACCGCAGATCGAGGTTTATAAGCCGAGTCAGATCGAGGTGTTGGACAAGGCAGAGGGGATTCCCGACGGCCGAGCGGCCAAACTTCCACCGCCGGTCGTGAAGCGGGAGTTCAAGGGCCTCGTGACGCTCGTGTGCTACAACGTCGAGAATATGTTTGACGCCCATGACGACCCGTATCATCGCGACGAGACGACCGATCCCAAGCCGGCCGCGCAATTGGCAGCGCTGGCGAAGTCGATTCGGTCGCTTGACGCGGATGTCCTCGCGCTGGAGGAAGTTGAGAACCGGGGCGTGCTGGAGGCTTTCTTCAAGGCGCATCTGCGCGACATGGGATATCAGGAGATCGTTCTATTCGAAGGAAACGATGATCGCGGGATCGACGTCGCCGTCGCGTCGCGTTTGCCGGTGGGGGAGGTTACGTCGTACCGTCACATGCGGTTCAGCGACGGCTCCGGCGGCATGATGACATTTCGCCGTGATCTGATCCAGGTTCGAATTGAGCCGCCGAATCACGAGGGATTTGATGTTTTTGTCGTGCATCTCAAGTGCTGCGGCGGGCCGGATGACATTCGCGTCCGGCAGGCCGAGGCGACGCAGATTCGATCGATACTCGACGGGCTGTTCAAGAAATCGCCCGATGCCCGATTTGTGATCTGCGGCGACTTCAATGATCGCTGGGAGAGCGGGACGATGAAATCGATCCTGGGCAGCGGCAGCACTGCGTTGAAAGGCTTCGTCGACGAGCTGCCTGAGGGCGCGATGACGTACAACCGCCCACCGCACTTGAGCGTCATCGACTTCATCCTGGCGTCGCCGAGCATGGCAACGTGCTATGTCCCAAAGTCGTACCGCATCCTCCGCGGCGAGGAGCGCAAGTCGGCATCGGATCACTTTCCCGTCGTCGCTCAATTCGAGTTGAGCGAGGCAAAGTCGAAGGCCGCGGAGTGAGCGTTCTCATGATCGATGGTTTCGGGCGGTCCAAGCGCAGTCGGGCGGAGAAT
>CALLKH010000554.1 GCA_938008425.1 uncultured Planctomycetaceae bacterium
TACATGTGATTGGCGAATTGCGGCACATTATGAATGCCGCGTAATTGCCGCGAATCTTGTGAATAAGAAAACCCCGGGCGGTCGGCCGCTCGGGGTTTTTTGTTGAACTGTGCCGGGGAGTTCGACAGATCGATGTCGATTTCGAACCTAAATCTTCAACTTCGTCCCCGCGATGATTCCCTCAAACGCCATTCTTCCGTTCACGAACGACTGCACGCGGCATTGAAACTTCCGCATTCGGGTGTCGATGACGTGGCCGACGAAGATAATTCGGGCGGGGGGGAAGATGGAGTCTCGGAATTTCGCTTCGTCGATTCCCGCAAACCCCATGATTCCCTCTTCGGGAACGAGGATTTGCTGGGCCAGCGCGGAAAGCTGCGCCGCTGATTCGACCATGAGGACGCCGGGGAAGATCGGCTGATGGGGCATGTGGCCCCGGCACCACCATTCGTCGGCGCGCACGTCCCTGTAGGCCCCGAAGACCATATTCTCCTTGTCGACGTACATGACGCCGTCGAGCTGCGAGAACTCAAACTGCTGCGGGAGCATCTTGTAGATCTGCTCGCGCGTATACACCAGGCTGTCGCATGAGAGCGTCGCCGGATCCAGGATCGGTGCTGGAGGCATTCTGAACTCCACAGCCGCGAGCAAATAAACCGGATTTCAGGCGGCGATAGGAGAGCTGGCACCGAAAAGGCGACGGCGCCGGACCTCGCCTTCGACGCCGAGACCTAGTTCGCGGGTATTTGGTTGGGGGTTGCCGGCGCCGACCGAGGACGATTTCGGCATCCCGAGCTTGCGGTTCGTGGTTACTCCGAGGCCGAGGATCGAACCTCAAGGATCGTCTTTCGAACGTCCTGAGCGGCGTTCTTGATATCCTGCATGGCCTTTCGGACCCGCGTGCCGGCCGCCTTGTTGCCGCCCTCGGCCTTGGCGACGTCTTCCGCACATGCTTCCACGAGCTGCTTCAGCTTTTCATATTCCTGCATATGGTGTTTCTCCTGAGGCTTCTCCGGCACTGCAGTGCCCGGGAGGCGGATTCTGAGACTTGACGGTGACCCGGCTGGGCGGGTCATTGGGCGGAAGTCTACCAAAGGGCCCCTCGGGTCGCAAATGATCATTTTTCGTAATGATCGCGGCTTTTTGACCCTCCCGGACGGCTGGGGTCGTCCAGGCAGACGAGCGCTCCAAGGGCGGGCTTGCAGGCGAATTGGGGTTTGGCTATGATGCCGGGCTCGAAACTGAAAACCGCGTTGATGCAGAGGACACTGCCGTGCATTACCCCCATCGAAAAAGCTATCGTAAACGGGCCCGCAAGCAGGGATTCCGCGCTCGAATGCGCACGCCGGGCGGCCGAAAGGTCATTTCGTCGAAGCGACGACGCGGCCGACGCGTGAACGTCAAAGCGAAGATGTAAGTTATTTCTTCTCAGCGAGTTACGTCGGCAATCCGGGTCTCCGGCGCCGAGCGAGCTTGCGATCTCAACGGCACTCAATATGGGCGGCATGCTTTAATCGCATGTTCGCCCATTTTCATGCGCTCGAAACTAACGCCGTCAGCGCGGGGGACCGCTCATCGAAGCGGATCGGCGGACGCCCATTCACAGCCCGAGCACGGCATTCGTAAAGCCCTGAACATCTTCCCCGTTCACAGTTTCATCCGCGTTCATGTCGGCGATGCAGATCTGGATGGGTGTTCCGCCATTCAGCAGCACGGAGACGAACAAGGGAAGGTCGGCGAGCGTCGTTGCGGCGTCGGCGTTGAGATCGCCGGAGTGTTTGCCGCCCGCGAGGAATTCGTCGGCCCCGATATCGACTTTGCACGCCATCACCCGTGCTTGAAGGTCGACGTCGAATTCCGCCGACGGCTCGGGCGCGAAGTTCATGTCGCCCGCGTCGCGGCAGGGCGACGTTGGTTGCAGATGGATATCGTCGTCGATGGTGCCGAAAGTGTTGTCAGCACCGTCGGCATCGACGAAGAGCGGATTCGCGCCGAAGTTCCCGATCCCGCCGAACGCGCCGCTCCAGTTCTGGACGTCGCAGTAGTTCACCTGGTAGATCGGATTATTGAACTCCGCGAGCTGGGCCGACTCGGTGGCACCGGTGAAGTCGGAGTTGTTCCAGACAATCGAGTGCGAGACGATCGAGGTGCAGCCGTCGCTGTGGACGCCGCCGCCGCCGCCGGTGGGAGCGGCGTTCCCGGTGAGCGTGCAGCCGATGATCTCGACTGTCGCACCGGTGAAGTTGAAGAACGCGCCGCCGTAGCCGCTCGGCGTCTGGTTGCCGGTGAAGATGCTGTTGAGATAGCCGTGGGCGCCGCCGCCACTGCAGTGGACGGCCCCGCCGCCGTACGTCGCGGTGTTGCCGAAGAACCGGCAGTTGTAGAAGCGGTTGTCGCCGACATCTCCCCAGACCGCGCCGCCGTACCAAGACGAGTTATCGACAAACAGGCACCGTTCGGCGTGGAGAAAGCCGTTGAGTGAAACGATCGCGCCGCCGCCGAATCCGGCTGTGTTGCCGGTGAAGGTGCAGTCGAAGAGATCGGCCTGGCCCTGGTCGAGGAGGGTGATGGCGCCGCCCTGGCCCGAGCCCTCGGCACCGCAGATATTCCCATTGAAGTGGCAGTCGGTCAGCGTGCCAGAGGCAAAGCTGAACTCGATTCCGGCGGAGAAATCGGCGATGTTGGCGGTAAACGTCGAGCCGCTGATGTCGATCGAGCTGTTGCCGTCGATGCCGATGGCGGCGACGGCGTAGGTGTGATTGCCGGTGAACTGGCAGTCGGTGACGACGGGGTGGGATTCGCTGAAACTTCGCATCGCGGCGTCGAAGCCGAACGGGTCGGTCGAAGTATTGCCGGTGAACTGACAGTCTTCGAAAGTCGGGCTGCTCGATGTGCAGTGGACCGCGCCGCCCGCGAACACCGCGGCGTTCTGATCGAACTCACACGACACGTACTCGGCGTCGCTTCTTGAGTGTTCCACCGCGCCTCCGTACTCGGCGCCTTCATTCGATTGAAACACGCAGGCTTCGAAACGCATCGGCGCTTCCTCAAGATACGCGCCGCCGCCGGTGAAATCTGATGTACACCCTGTGATCGTGCAGTTACGCAGGACGGCGCTGGAGCATCGGCCGAAGATTCCACCGCCGCTGAAGAGGGGCCAGTTTGCGTCGTCGGCGTTTCCGCCGGTGATGATGAAGCCATCGAGAATCGCGGTCTGATTGCGGTCGTCGGCGATGATGACGTGATAGCTGTTGTCGGAAGCGTCGCCCATGGTTCCGATGTCGCCGCTCATGGTGGTCGGGTTGGCCGCGGGGTTGCGCTGGCCGAGTGACGTCTCGGTGCCTGCGAACCCGCCGTAGAGTGTGACGCCGTTGGCGAGGCGGAACGCGGCATAGCGATCATTTGTTCCGCGATCCGGCCGGTAGGTGCCGGCGGCGACCCAGACTTCGGTGACCGCGCCGCGGGCACGGGCCGCCATACCGATGCCATCCTGCAGGTCGTTGAAGGCCGTCGCCCAAAACTGGCCGTTGCCGCCGGGCGCGGCGCTCGCGCGAACATAGACCCTCGACGGCGGCAGGGGTGAAACGGTGCTCGGCCGGAAGTTGGCGACGGTGTATCGCGTGCCGTTGTGTGCGGTCGCGTTGTCGCAGAGCTCGCCGTGTTCGTCGATGCCGCCGATCGGCGCGCCGCCCACCATGACGGCGGGATTCGAGAAGTACGGCACCGTCATGCCCGGCGGATAGCTCATGATGTCCTTGTTTGGCGTGCAAGGCCAGGGTGACGAGCAGGGCGTCGGCGGCGGCCCGGGGCACGGCTGTCGATAGCCGTAGCCGTAGTCAAAGAACGGGATGCCCTGCGGGTTGCACCGGTCGTGCTGGCAGCCGAAGTTGTGGCCGAGTTCGTGGGCGAGCGTTTCGAAGGTCGCGTTGTCCTCGCGCATGACGCTGAAGCCGTATCGGCCGTCATCGTAGGGTGAGAATTCAAAGAGTTGAAAGGCGACGCCGCCGGAATCGATCGTGTTGCCGGTCCAGAGCGAGACAAGATCGGCGCCGAACAGGTCGCGCTCGGCATGCACTGAATCGAGGAAGCCGTCGATGGGGTCGACGAGGCGTTCCAGGTTCACGATGGCGGAGGGGGACTCCGCGTAATTGATCAGTGCCTTATGGACGACACGGATGCTGGTGTTGATGATGCTGTTGATGTAGGCGTTGTTGGTATACGTGACCGCCAGGGCGATCTCGGCCTCGATGTTGGCCACGCTGCCGGCGGCGGCAAGGGCGGCGGGTGTGTAGTACACGGCGAGATCAACGATCGTGCCGTCGTCGGCGACGAAGCCGGCCAGGGTTGAATTCTGAATCGGGCAGATCGTGGCGCCGCGCGGGCCGGCTGGTTCGTCGTCGATCGGCTGATCCTTCTTCTGCATCGCGGCCCGGTTTGGCCGGCCGCTCTCGTCGATTGCCCGATGCAATGTTTGAAGGATTCGGGGCTGGGGAGCCGCGTCGACCGCGCCGCACTCACGGCCGGTCGTATGAAGCGGGTCGATCTCGCGGATCAGCACATGTTCCCCATCGATGGGGCGGATGTCGAACACGCCGATGCCCGGGACGGTGATGTGTGCGGCAAGCGCGCCGGATTCATAGGCGAAGACGAAAGCACTGCCGTCAATACCCTTGATCCGGCCTGCCGCGTGAACAGCGTCCCCACTCGAATCGAAAACCCGATCCACGATGATCAACAGGTTGATGTGGTCGAACAGGGTGATCTGAAGAATGTTCGGGCGGGTAGTCTGCAACGCGGTGGTGTTGATTCGATAAGAGGCGAGTTGCATCCGTCGAGCGTGGTGGTCAAGTGAAGGCCGCTTCGCCAGGGTCCTCGCGAGCAGTGTCTGGGTTTCCGGCGACGCCCTCAGCGGATGCAACTCGATCAACGCAGCTGAATCGGCGAGGGTTGAGTCTTCGAGGTCTTCAGATGTCTGGCCGGCAATTGCGCTGGTGGCGACGATCAGCAGCGAGCAAAAAGCGCCGAGCACAATTGGCGCAGATTGCCGAGCGAAGTTGGTGGTTGATTGATTCCGACCGAGCATGGCCGACCCCCGATAGAATGAGTTTGGGTATTTCGGAACTTGCCCGCCCCACGAAGCGAAAATGGCTTGGCGTGGTCCTCCGTAT
>CALLKH010000555.1 GCA_938008425.1 uncultured Planctomycetaceae bacterium
CGCGGCCCAGCGATATGAGAGCCGGTATCTGATCACCCTCAACAGCGATCTGGTCTTCCGGGATTCGATCTGGCTCGACCGGATGATCGATTTCATGGATCAGCACCCGATGGTCGCGCTCGCCGGGCCGACGGGCGTGGTCTACCAGCGAACGCCGCTTGATCGACTCGGCTGGTGCCGCGTCGCCACGCCGGCGGAAGCGTCGGCCGGCCAGTACGACTCCATCTCGGGCTCGGTCTGCATCATTCGCCAGTCGGTGATCGACGACGTCGGCCTCTTCGACGAGTGCTTCACGCCGGGCTACTACGAAGACACCGATTTCGCCTTTCGCGCCGTCGCCGCAGGCTGGCAGATCGCGATCTGTCCGGTCGATCACGGCCATCACGACCTCGGCCCGGAGAAATCGACCGCGTCGATCAAGCGCGAGGAACTCGCGGCGAAGTACGGCAATTTTCAAAAACGCAACCGCGACATTTTCGTGAAACGGTGGCTGACGTCGACGCGCGGCGCCGCAACTCCGCAGGAACTGCAAACCGAATTCAAACGGCTCTACGTGCCGAAGGCGAAACTGCTCCATGCTCGCTGAACGGCGGCTTATCATCATGCTCGGCCTCTCGCGCGGCGGCACCAACCACCTCGCCCAGCGGCTTCACGCCTGCTGCGGCGTGGCCGGCTTTACCGAGGGCATGAGTCGACTCATTCACCCGACCCGCGACGAGCGTCGCCAGATCGTTCGGCGCGAGGCCGTCGAGTCGGCCGTCCTGAAACCCGCGAAGCCGGCGTTTGACTGTCCCGTCTGGTCGTTCAACAAAGTGAACTACGCGCTTCAAGTGTACCCGGAGGCATGGATCGATTTTCTCAACAAGGACGGCGACTCGCGCACGCTGATTCTCCTTCGCCACCCGCTCATGATTCATCAAAGCCGCGTGCGATACGTGCGTGAGAAGAAGCCGCAGCGCGTTCGCTGGCTCGATCCGGCTCAGCTCGCACGTGAATGGCTCGAGCTGCTCGCGGCCGCGTGGCGCATTTCGAACGCGGCGGTCGTCTTTCATGAGCACGCACTGGTGGACAACCACGATGCGTTTCTCCGCCAGACACTTGACCTGGTGCCCGAAGCGGCTCACACACCGACCCATTGCCCGGCCTGCCGCGACGAACTCGCACGCAGACCGCGCCATCCGTCCGATCCGCAAGAATGGCTTTTCTGCCCGCGATGCGATCGATTCGTCGAAGGCGAGGGCGACTACAACTTTCTCCGCAGCGAGTCCGACGCCGAGCGCTACCGGGAGTCCGAACGGGAGGCATTGTCGCAATTCGGTGAATGCGCCGGGACCCTGGGAGCCGCGATCGGGCGCGAGGCCGTCCAGTTCTTCGCCGACGGCCGCCACTGGCTGCCGGATGCGCCGACTGAATTCCAATCCCTGCTCAATGCGTCCGCCGACCGATGGCGCAGCGTGCCCATGAACGAAATCCTATACCCCTACTGAGTAACCATGAACGACGGCCGTCAGATTTCAACCCACTCCGCATCGCCGCACAACCAGCCGTCAGGCGTCGCGCCCGCCCGCGTCTTCCCGCCCGGCGTTGAGTGCCACCCTTCCGCCCAAGTCGCACCCACCGCCCGGTTTGATGTCGGCTCCGGGGGGCGACTGATTCTTTCCGCCGACTGCCAGATTCGCGACAACGCCCACATCGAGGTGCACGACGAGGGCGTCGTCACCATCGCCCGCGGTGCGGTTGTCGGCGTCAACAACTGGATACAGGGCAACGGCGATGTCACCATCGGGGAGCTGACCTGCCTCGGGCCGAACGTTGTCGTGCTCTCGACGTCGCATCAGATTGATCTGGCCGTGCCAGTTCAACACCAGCCGCTGTCGAAGCGCCGCACCACCATCGGCCGCGATGTCTGGATCGGCGCCAATGCGACGATCGCTGCGGGTGTTCAAATCGCCGACCACGCCGTCATCGGGGCCAACAGTTTCGTGAACTCCGACATTTGCGAAGCCGCGATCGCCCATGGCGCGCCCGCCCGGGAGCATGGCCGGCGCGTGAGGACGCCAAGGCGGCTGACGATCGTATTTCCCGTTGCCGTGGGCTTCAACGACCGCCCCGCCCGGTGCCACGCCGTCGCCCGGTTTTTCGCAACGATGGGCGACACCCTTCGCGAGATCGGCGTCGACAGCTGGCACATCTGCCATCCGGCGGCCGCGCACGGCCTCGATCGAATCCGCGGCGATCGAAAGTTCATTCGCGAAAACCACCGCGATTTCGGCGAGCTTCTCGACCTGATCCGGCCGGACGTCATGTTTCTCTGGAACGGCGCGACCGAGGCGCATCAGATCACGAAACGATTCGCGGCGGAGCGCAACATTCCGATTCGTTACGCGGAGCTGGGATGGTTCCCGCAATCGACGACGATGTACTTCGACCTGGAGGGCACCAACGCACGCAGTTCGATTCGAAGGCTCGACCTCTCAAAGATTGCGGTTCACCCCGACCTGGATGCATGGCTCACGAACTGGCGCGAGGAACAGTTGCGCAAGGCAACCGCACAATCGTCGGGCGACGATGCGCAGCCTGGGCGCGGCGCCAGGTCAAACGGCCGGGGCTTCATCTTCGTGCCGCTTCAGGACGAGCGCGACGTCAATATCACGCTGGCCTCGCCCTATCCGACCATGGACGCCTTCGTCTCCGCGCTGGCGAAGCGCTTCCCAAATGAACAGTTCGTCGTCCGCCCGCATCCGCATTTTGCCGATGTCAGGCTGACGCCGCGTCCAAATGTTTGCGTGACGCTCGACGGGGCGCTTCACGAGTGGCTCTCGGCGGCCGACGCCGTGGTGGGCATCAATTCGACAGTTCTGCTGGAATCGCTGGCATGGGGCAAGCCGACACACGCGGTGGGCGCCGGCATCGCGACGGGGCTGGATGTGCTCTTTGAACACGACAGCGTCGAGACGCTGTCACTGCATCGCGAGATTGACGGCGGGCGGCGGGACCGCACGCGCCGGCTGCTCAGCGAGTTGATCTTCGTCCGACAGTTTGAGCGGAAGAATCTGCACTATCTCGATCAGTTGAGGAATGCGTACGGAGTTGGAGACCTGCTGGCGACCCAGGCCCCGGGTGCGGCGACCGCCGAAGTCCAGTGCGCGACTCGCGGCAAAGTGGCAGCAGCGGTGTGACCGTTCGGCCTCAGGCGAGGTTCCTCAGGAACTCCGCGTTCGACTTCGCCTTGCCCATCTCCTGGAGCATCGTCTCCATCTGCTTGACGGGGGCGAGCGACATCAACCGGCGACGCACCTTCGAAATCTTCTCATAGTTCTCCGCGCCGAGGAGCATTTCCTCCTTGCGCGTGCCCGATTCACCGAGATTCATGGCCGGCCAGATGCGAAGGTTCGCCAGATCGCGCGAGAGCACCAGTTCCATGTTGCCCGTTCCCTTGAACTCCTGAAAGATGAAGTCGTCCATGCGGCTGCCGGTTTCCACCAGCACCGTCGCGATGATCGTCAGGCTTCCGCCGTGCTCGATCTTTCGCGCCGAACCGAAGAGCTGCTTCGGAATCTCGAGCGCCCGGATGTCCAGGCCGCCCGTCATCGTGCGGCCGCTTGAGCCGACGAGGTTGTTGAACGCCCGGCCGAGCCGCGTGAGGGAGTCCATCAGAATAATGACGTCGCGCCCCATTTCCACGTAGCGCTTGGCGCGTTCGATCATGAGCTTGCTGATCCGGCCGTGGCTCTTGGCCTCGTGGTCGTTGCTGGAGAATACGACCTCGGGAAAGCCGTTCTCCCAGCCCGACCCGACATCGCACACGGCGCGCCGCATCTCGGTGACTTCCTCGGGGCGTTCATCGACGAGAAGCATCATGAGCAGCGACTCGGGATGATTCGCGCGAATGCCCTCCGACATCTGCTTAAGGAGCGTCGTCTTACCGGTTCTCGGCGGTGCGACGATGATCGCCCGCTGGCCTTTTCCGATCGGCGCGAACAGATCGATGATGCGCATCGACAACGGGCCTTCAGGCGTCTCGAATCGAATCGGCTCACTTGGATGAACGACCGACAATTCGTCCAGGGGCTTCATCGAAGCGTAATTCTGAGGCTGCATCGCCCCGATCGACTCCACCCGCTGAACGGTGGGCCGGCCCTTGAACGGCTTCACATTCTGGCGATGGAACGAGACGGGCTCACCGCCGCGAAGTCGGAACTTTCGAATCAGATCCCGGTCGAGCGCCGGGCTGTTCCCCGCCGGC
>CALLKH010000556.1 GCA_938008425.1 uncultured Planctomycetaceae bacterium
ATTTCCGTGCGCGTCGTTGCATCTGACGGCGAGTTAGAGGCCTTCCAGGATTTCATTCTGAATGTCACGAATGACGCACTGTGTCCGCCGACCGAACGGCCGGTGATTCACCGTGAGGCACTGCCGACTGCCCCGCAGGGACAGCCATTTGAGTATGTGTTCCGGCTTGCTAATCAGGCTCCTCCCCCGGGACTCGTATGGTCATTGGAGGTTGCTCCCGCGGGGATGACGATCGGCGCCCAGTCGGGTTTGATCCGTTGGACGCCGCCGTTCGACGTGCCGTCGAGTGTAGTATGCCGAGTCGTATCCGCTCGAAGCAGCGCTACCCATGATGTCTGTCGCGACTCCTACGCATTCCAGTTGAACGTTGAGGATCGCAACGTTTCGCCGGAGTTCGTCGAACTCCCGTCATATAGTTTTACCGTCGAGGAAGATGAGTTCTTCAGCATCGATATCGACGCCATCGATGCCGATGGAGACAGTCTGCGATTCAGTTTGGTCAGCGCGCCTCCGGGAATGGTCATTCATCCGCAACTCGGTGTGATTCGCTGGCGGCCTTCCCATACAGCGGTGTCCGATTTGAATGGTTCAGGATCGATTCAGCTTCAGGCAACCGTGCGCGTGACGGACTCGGCGCAGTATTTCACCGACTTGAATCTGGACATCCTGTTGGTCGAGGTCGATGAGCCGCCTCGAATCATTAACGAGGCGCCGACCGTAGCGTTCGAGAATCGGCCAGGTCAGCCATTGTTACAGTATCGATATGAGATTCAGGTTTTGGATCCGGATACTTCACCGGGGGCGATCACTTATCAACTTCTGCCGGGTGCGCCCGTGGGTATGTCGCTGGAAGCCAACGTTCTCAGTTGGGCTCCTGCGCCAGGCGATTCTGCCAACAGCCCCTACTATGTTACGATTGCGGTTGGAGACCAATCCACGACCATACAAAAGACCATTCGAGTCAATGTTCTAGCGTTTCAGCCCAACTCCTCGAATTTACCGCCGAGTATCGTGCAGACTCCGCCTCCGCCTCATTCCGTCGTCGTCGGTATGGAATACGCTTATACCGTCGTTGCGGTGGACCCCGATCCTCCGCCGGGCCTGACCGCTTCGGTGAATTACTCGCTGAGCATAGTTCCGATTCCAGCCAGCGGGGCGCCTCCGATTGATTCAGTGACGGGGGAGATTTCATGGTTTCCTGCGGTAGCCGATCTCGACAACGGAAACGCCAAGGTCTATCGCGTGACGCTGATTGCGACCGATGCCGGTGATTCCTCTCATACGCTGTCCTACGATTTGACGGTTATTCCGGCCGGTGAAGGATGCGCCTTCCCGCCGCTCTACGATAGTTCTGCTCCGCCTGTCGCCCGGGTCGGAAGGCCGTATACCTATCAATTAATCGTGTTCGATGCGGACGCGGCAAACCTGGAGTGCAGTGACCCGATTGTAGAACTCGTCCCGCCGAGCCTGGCGTTCGGCCCCGAATCGGGTGAATGGCAAATCCCAGGCAACGTGGATTTCACCGTTTCACCGTATGCGGGCGCGCCGGGCAATTGGCTGGCGAACATGATTTGGACGCCAACTGTTGATCAGATCGGATCACATTGGTTTGCCGTTCGAATCAAGGATGGTAACGGCGGAACGTCTAATGACGTTCAGTATGATCTCTTCAAAGTGAGCGTCTCCGCCGCGGGCCAGAACCATCCGCCTCAATTCGACACTGAAGCGGTCCGTTCCGCCCGGGTTGGAGTGCCGTTCGCTTATTCACCTCATGCGACCGATCCCGATTTTGGTGACGTCGTTACGTACAGCATCTGTCCTCACCCGGCAGGCGCACAAATCAATCCGACGACTGGTGTCATCACGTGGACGCCTGAAGCAGGTCAGGAGGGTATGACGTCGTTCGCGGTATATGCCACTGATCGTCTCGGCCTTTTTGACAGGCAGGCCTTCGACGTTTCAGTTGTCGGAGAATCCGCCGCGATGAATACACCGCCGAAAATGTTCGCACCGCTGCATCAATTTGTGCAGCGCGGGAGCGGGGCCGGGTCGCCGGATTTAGTACTTGCCCTCAGCGCAGAGGACCTTGAAACGCCGTCTTGCGCTTTAACGATCGAGCGGGGCCCGGTCGGCGCCATCATCGTTGGCAATGAGCTCCGCTGGTCGCCGTCGTCGGCCCAGATTGGTACACATCGATTCAGAATACGTGCGACCGATGGTTCGGGTGCGTACGACGAAGTCGAGTTTCTGACGAGTGTTTCCGATTCAATGCCGACCGGAGTTCCTTACATCGTCTCACGAGTCCCGGCGATTTCCAGGGTTGCTCAGCCCTTCGAGCACCGACTCGTTTCCTATGTGGATGGTCCACCCATCGGCATCGTTTGGTCGCTGCGAAGAGCACCTCAGGGGATGGTGATCGTCGTTGACGCCGGTCAAACGGTACTGAGCTGGATCCCGACCAGCGGTCAGGCAGGAACTTACTCTCTCATAATTCGTGCGACGAGTGTCGAAGACCCCAATGTCTGGACCGAGCAGGAGTCTGAGCTGATTTGCCTCGCGACGGGCAATGATGCTCCGCCGAAGATCTGCTCCCTGCCGATAGAGCGTGTGTCCATCCAGTCGCTCTCCTACGTTTACCCAATGACAGTCGAGGACGATGGCCGCCCCGAAGATCTGACGTTCGTGTCGCCGCTTCCTGTCGCTCCGCAGAACATGTCGATGGCTAACAACGGAGTCGTGAGTTGGCCCTTGGCGGGCGTTCTCCCGGGTACGTATCCGGTGACCGCCAGGGTGTTGGATGCCAGGCATGCGACGGACGAGCAGTCCTTCGGGTTGACCGTTCATAATGGCGCGTTCAACTGTCCGCCTCGGATCGTGTCGACGGCGCCAACGACGGCAAGTTCGGCGGCGGGAGTCCTGGAATACGATGTTATTGCAATCGATGATCAAGAGACGCCGCAGCAACTCCTTTACTCTCTGGAGACGACGGTCGCCGGGATGTCATTTGATCCGACCGTGACGAACAAGCTCGTCTGGAGCACCGGCTCGGTTGCTGCCGGAACTTATCGCGTCGTGATTCGCGTGACGGACTTGGACGGCGGAAGCGACGTTCAGGATTTCCTGATTGCGCTGTCGAGCAATGGCGCAAATCGTCCTCCGGAGATCGTGACCGAACCCGGTCGGTCCGTCCGGGAGGGCGGCGTGTTCTCCTACGCTCCGGTGGCCATCGATCCCGACGCCGCGGATCAGGCTTCACTGGTCTGGAGCGCTCAGGCATCGCCGTCGGTCACGGGATTCAATCCCGCCATGCCCAATGGCGTCCTACAATGGAACACAGCCGGCCTGAGCGTGGGTGAAGTTCAATTCACCGTGAGGGTAACCGATCCCTCAAACGCATTCGACGAGCAAACCTTCACAGTCGCAATTACGCCCAATCAGCCGCCTCGCATTACTTCCGTGCCTGCTGTCATGACTTTGGCGGGAAGTCCCTATTCCTACTCGCTCCGCGCAAGTGATCCGGATCATGAGGTGACCGAACTCACGTGGACGCTCTTGTCCCCATCGGGATTACCAAATGGGCCGAGCGTCACCCAGGCGACCTCGCTTGATTTTGCCAAGTTGCTCTGGGCCGCGCCGCCTGAAGGAAATTATCGCTTACGCCTCCGCGTTTCGGACGGCCTCGCGTATGACGAGCAGGAATTCAACCTCAGGGTGGTCACCGATCCCGAGCAGCTAGATACCCAGTCGCCCACGGTTGAAATACAAGGTCCTCCTTCTATGTCGGTCTGGGATCTAACGGAGACCATCGATCCGACGCCCGTTCAACTTACGGTCATAGCGCACGATGACGGTCCGCTTCCCGATGGTACACCTGTAACCGTGATGTTGACCTCACATTTCCCCAATTCGGCGCCTGTTGTGGAAGATCTGTCAACCACACTTGCTGACGGTCACGCCAGCGTCATGTTCCAGGTCGCAATTTCTGGAACCTACGTTGTGGATGCCGAGGTCACAGACGCGTTCGGAAAGAAGGGTCGAGATCAGCGCGTCTATTCGGCCGTCAGGGATCCGCAGTCCTGTGATTCGAATGATCCGGACCACGAGACCTCCTGCATGACGGTCACGATCACCAACCTGATCGATGAGAACAACACCAGCCTGGATTTCGTCAACGCCGTGCCCGAAATCCGCGGAAGCCTCGTCATTAAGGGCCGTGCGCAGGATCATTTGGGGCAATTCAATCGGTACGAGCTTGCCTATCGGCCGACCGGTCGAGTCGATCTTGAACCCTTCGTCTTCCATCAGGGCTTCGAGCCCGCCATCACGAATGTCGAACTGGGCTCACTCGATACGACCATGATGCCGAACGGCCTGTTCGATATTTTCCTTCGCGTCGCCACGCTTGACGGCCGTTCAAGAACGGTGCGTGAGACCATTCGGGTCATCGGCGATCGGAAGATCGGCAACTTCACGCTTTCATTCACCGATTTGCAGGTCCCGCTGCCGGGCATACCGGCCACGGTGACACGAACCTATGACAGTCGCGACAGGTTCAGCCGGGACTTTGGCTACGGCTGGCGATTGGAAGTCGCCAGTTTGAAGATTCAGGAGTCGACTCCTGTTGGCCGCGGATGGGCGGTTCAGGGCGGCCTCATCGGTTGCTCGTTCGGCCAGAACCTGCCCCATGAGGTATCGGTGACGTGGCCGAACGGCACGATTGAGACATTCGCGGTCCAGCCGCGTCCGTTCCCAGGCGACGGCCCGCAGTACGGCAGTGGTTGCGTGGCGTTCAACCTTGATCCCGACAATAGCATCGAAATGGTGCGAACCTCTCGAGGAACCTCTGTCCTGGAGCCGCTCGGAACCCTCCCGTTGACGGTACTCAACACGAGTGAGCCCAACCAGACGGTTACCGGAATGTTGTCGATCGACACCGAATTCGCAGTCGAGTGGAAGCCGACCGGATATCGCCTTACCACGCTCGATGGAGCTGTCTACGAGTTCTCCCGGGCTGATGGCGCCGTCGGCGTCTACGATCTGAGCCGCGTGGTGGATACAAACGGCAACACGCTGATCTTTGCGCCGGATGGCATCAAGCGAAATGAAACGGAGTACGTCATCCGCTTTGAGCGCGACGCGGAGGGTGTCATCCATCGCGTGGTCGATCCCGCCTCAAACGCGATCGTGTATCACTACGACGAACGCGGCGATCTCGTCAGGGTCGTGGATCGCTCCGGGAACGCAACGCAGCTCGTCTATAACCATGAGCATGGCCTGGAAGACGTCATCGATCCACGAGGCGTACGGGCGGTGCGAAATGTCTACGACGATTCCGACAGGCTGATCACCATCATCGACGCCGAAGGAAATCGCACGGAGTTTTGCAGGCCCACGCGCGATCCGCTTCCGGCGGGCGCCATCGTTCCCGCCGACCTGGCCGGCGCGACGACGACTCGGCTGTATGACCTCACATTCCTTCAAAATGGCGGCTGTGCGAACTACGAGTCCGTGATCGATGCGAAAGACGGCCAATCCCTCCTCTGCTACAACGACAATGGAAATGTGACTGCGTCTTTCGTTGCCCATCGTGAAGACGGCAATGTACTAATCGATGCTCTAGCGCGGAATGATTTCGACGAACACTACAGAGTGCTATCGTCTACGGATGCGGTCGGACGCGTGGTCAGCGTCACATACAAGGGCGATACCGACCTCGTCGAAACTAAGACCGTTGAAGGACGAACTACCGCGTTCACCTACAACGCGCACGGTCAATTGCTGAAGACCATAGCCCCGGTGGGGAATTTTACCCAACAGGGGTTCGATGAATTCGGCAATCTAAAGTCTACTGTAGATGGTGAGCTTCAGGCTTCATACTACTACTACTACCCTGATGGCCAGATCCGCTGGATGTTGAATCGAAATGAAGAGCCAACGCAGTTTACCTATGACGACAAAGGTAACCTCAAGACAACAACTGACGCAGTGGGCAATACTGTCACCTATGACTACGACCTCCTCGGGAATCGTACCGAAGAGACTCGCCAGGTTGCGCTGAATGGAATCTCGACGACGATTACCACGCATACGGTGTATGACGCATCGGGCCGCCCCGTACGCAGCATTAGCGCTTCCGGTGTTTCGACATGGACCACCTTCAACGCGATCGGCAAGCAGGAGACGACCACCGATTCGACCGGCCGCGTAACACGGTACGCGTACGACTCGCGCGGGAATCTGATTCGGACGACGCGCCCGGATGGTTTTAGCGAAGAGATCTTCTACGATGAACTCGGGCGCAGAGTTTCATCAATCGGCGCGGAAGGCCGCGTAACGCGGAATGTGTTTGACAACCTCGGTAATACGGTCAGGTCCTATGTGCCCGATCCAACTCCGGATGAACCCAGTGACGATGTATTCCATGAAACCGATTACGACGAAGCGGGCCGGATGACGGCGATCTATGCACTTAGGCGGGAGGGGCAGGATGCCGTGAAGACGGCGGAGTACTTCTATCCTGGAGATGTCGTCGGCGGCGACACGGTGCCGCCCAACGAGCAATGGTTGCGCACCCGCGTCAAAGCGCGGAATCCGAACGATCCGAGCCAGCAATTGGGCATGGACCAGACCCTGTACATGTCGAAGTCCATTGTCGATGACAACGGGAGACAAATATCTTCGGTCGACGCGAAATCGAATGTCACCCAGTTCGTGTACGACCGCAACGATCAACTTCGAAGGACCATATATCCGCCAGATGGTGAAGGCGGCGTGCCGACCGATTCGAAGACCGACTACGCCCCGGAAGGCCGTAAGATCGACGAGTACGATCAAGCGGGCCGGCACACCCACTACGATTATGATGCTCTCGGACGGCTGGAAGCGGTGGTCGATGCGAAGGGCCTGCGATCCGAGTACAAGTACGACGATCTCGGCAATCGCACCGAACAACGTGATGCCCGTAACGGCCATCCTGACGATTCGGTTCCCCGCGTAACGAAGATGGCGTACGACATTCGCGGAAACATGATTCAGCGAACGCTTCCGCTCGGCCAACTTGAGACCTGGACATACAACGAGCTGGGCGAACGGACGGGTCACACAGACTTCAACGGAGCGACCAAGCTCTACCATTACAACGACGAGCATCGACTGGATCGAATTGACATGCCCAGCGTTCCGCGGGAATTGGACATACTCCCGGCGGACGGCAACGCGCCGGCTGTAGGCCGATGCATGATGTTCGCGGACGCCACAGACACGGATTACTACTTCTCGTGCAGTCATACTGTCGCGGGCCATACTGCTTCGATCATTCAATTCGAAGGGGCTGACAGCATTACGGGCCTTCCTGCAGGCGACACACCCGACGCAAACGGAGAGTATCAATTCGGCTTTACTTTCACGCCGAACACGGATCAGAGGGCGTCCATTGTCGCCGGGACCGCATTCCTGCGCATGGTGACGAGTTCGCAAGGCACGCTTTCGTGCCAGCTCATCGCGCCGGTGCTGACGCCCGTGGAGTACAGCTACCAGACGCCGAGCGGTCGCCCCGAGATCTTTGGCGACGACTATTATGTCTATAACGATCGCGGTCAGTTATGGATCGAGTACAAAGCGTCGAACGATTCGATCTGGTACCAATACGACGACGCGGGCAACCGAACGGAAATCCGCGTTCAGTACAGTACACCGGGCGGCTTAAAGATCCACAAAATCGAGTTCGAGTATGACGAATTGAATCGGCTCATCCGCGCGAGTGAGGTCATCGGAACGGAGAAGAAGAGCACGTGGTACGCCTACGACGAGAACGGGAACCGCAAGGCCGTCCTCTATCCGAATGATACGCTTGTTACGTACACCTATGACAATCTCAATCGCCTCACTGAGCTTAAGAACGAGTTTGTGGGTGGAGCGGTGATCAGTCACTTCCGCTACACGCTGGGTCCCGCCGGAAGTCGTACGAAGGTGGAGGAACTCCATACCGATTCCGGCAGCGGTCCCAGGACCGTCGTCTACGATTACGACGAACTTTACCGCCTCGAGAGAGAGACGATCACGCACGATCCCAATGGCCGAAACGGGGAGATCGTGTACACATACGACGCGGTGGGCAATCGGCGTCGGATGGTCAGCACGGTGTCCGGCACCGTTTCGCGCATTGATTATAAGTACGACGAAAACGACCGCCTGCTCTCCGAAACCCGGTGGGATTCCGTGGCTGGGGGACCGGGCTTTGACGACGGTTCGCGCATGGCAGATGCCAGCGAACTCAAGGTACCGGGCCGGCGCGTGCCGTCCTCGTGGTCGGGTTGGTTCGTGCTCGGCGTAGTCTCGGTCAGCATGGGGGCTCTCTTGGCGCCGTTCGCATTCATGCGAAGGCGAAGCCGCGAAGGTCGCCGCTCGCGCGTGCAGCGCGTCTTCTCCTCCATGATCAGTCTGTTCCTGTTGCCGATGATGCTGATCGGTGCGGAGAACATCGCGGATGCAGGTCAGCAGTCGCTGGAATACCACGCCCTGCAAACAGCTGTCGCAGCTGCGCAGGGCGCGGTGAACCCCGTGCAGGCGGCGGGCGCCGCGGCGCAGGCGCTCGCGTCCGGCGTGATGGGGCCGACTGAGCCGCTGACGCGAATCGTCTATTCCTGGGACGCCAACGGCAATCTCCGGTCGAAGGAGGCAAAGGACCTGAGCGCGCCGAATGTGCAGGGCCCGAAGGATACCTACACCTACGATTACCAGAACCGGCTGATCAAATTGGACCGCCAGATCGGCGGCTCGCTCAGCGCGAGCTATGACTACGACGCAAGCGGCATCCGTCGCGGGCAGAAAGTGGGCGGCATCGCGACGCGGTTCATCACAGATCGGTCATTCGCTTATGCACAAGTGCTTGTGGAGGTTTCTACAACTAATTCGGGGGGCGGTGGCGGAGCGCCGGCCGACGTAACGACGTATGTCTACGGCGACGATCTGATCAGCAGGACGCGAATCGGCGTGAACAAGCCGACGCCGCCGGATCCGGTTCGGTACTACCACTACGACGGGCAGACGTCGACGCGTCAGTTGACGGGGCGTGAGACAGTTCAGTCAATGTCGGACACGGTGACGGACAGCTACACCTACGACGCGTTCGGCAACGACCTTGATCAGTCAGGCACGAGCGTCAACAACTACAAGTACACAGGTGAGCAGCACGATCCAAACGCGGGCTTCTATTACCTGCGGGCGAGATTCTATGATCAGGGGGTGGGGCGATTTGCGACGAGGGATTCGTTCCGCGGAATTGACGACGATCCGATAACGCTTCACAAGTATCTATATGCCAACATAAACCCCGTAATGCACATTGACCCTAGTGGAAACTTCGTTGGAGGAAACACCGAGATCACTGTGGCGCAGAGAGAAAGCCTCAGAGGTCAGGGAGTAAATCTCAGTGCTGTGTCAGCGGGCAAAACTAAGGCGATACTTGCGATCTTTCTTATTGCATCTGTCGTAGTCGTGATTAATACAGTCATTTTTTACGAACTTTCACAACTTATTCCGCCTTCACAGGTTGATACCTTCGCAAAAGCGGTCGGTGCTGAGGTGGCAACCGAAACACAAGTGAGAACGCGTCTTGTACCGGGAAAGAGCTATTTCTTCCACGGCACTGCATTACCTTGGTTCAAAGGGATTGGACCTTCGCCCGCAAATATGCGGGATTTTGGGGCGGCATTTTATACGTTTTCTATATGGCAACGTGATGCATTTACTTGGGCCGCCAGATATGCGATAGCAAGAAAGAATTCTGAAGGTGGTATTCCGGTAGTACTGGTTATCGAAGCAGATACTGACCAACTACTGGCGCTGCCGAACCATACGTACGATAACCCGGCTGATTACGTCGCCATTGTTACGCAAAACTGCCAGTTTCCGTATCCGGACGTGCCACATGAGTATGACTGGGTCGTGGGCTGGCACAGCGCTAGGACGGGCGGCAGAATCTCCCCCAATTACTCGGCGCCGCTGCAAACCGCCTTCAAGAGTTATGAAGCGATGAGTCTGTTGAAGATTCGGTGGATTGTACCACTTTATCCCTTGACAAAGAAGGGAACAGATCCGGGTGTCAATCCGCATTGACTGCTTGGCAAGACACTCGGGTCGGGTAAGAAGCCGATTCCGGAGAATTTTATGACCTGCAACTTCATAGCTGTATTCGAGGACTTGGCCTTTTACTCGTGGTATTCAAGGCGACTGGCGGAACTGCTGGGCTGGACGCTGGAGCGGTCACAGAAATGGTTCCTGCAGTGGTATGATGGGCCCGTATATGTGATTGGTTTTAAAGAAGTCGATATCGGACTAGCGGGTGTGGTAAATGGAGAGATTGTCCGAATGACGGGCC
>CALLKH010000557.1 GCA_938008425.1 uncultured Planctomycetaceae bacterium
AACCCAGCACAATGCATTTGCATTCGTCCATACTGGCCGCGAGACCATTGAAGGGCCATGGGGCGACGGAAAGTTCCCGATGTCCTGGGATTATTTGGAAGCAAATCCGTTTTCGGGTGTCACCGCCTCATACCAGAGCGCACTCGACTGGGCCGTCCGCGCATATAAAGCTCTAAGTGGTCTCGGTCGCCCGGCCACCGTCGTGCGAGGGTCCGCGACTCAACTGCCATTCGACACTGAGTCGTTCGATGCGGTCATCACGGACCCACCATACTACGACAACTACTCCTACAGCAATCTTTCAGACGCATTTTACGTCTGGCTCAAGCGCAGCATTGGAAACGTTCATGCTTCACACTTTGCCTCAGAGTTGACCCCAAAGAAATCTGAGGCAATCAAGGCGAACTACCGGCACAACGGCAACGACGGCGTGGCGAGCCAACGTTATGAGGATTTGATGACCGAGTCACTGCGCGAGGCTCATCGGGTGCTCAAACCAAATGGCATCCTCGCCATTGTCTATGCGCACAAGACTACGCTTGGATGGTCAACACTTGTGGACGCGCTCCGGTCGGCGGGCTTTACGATTGTTGAGGCGTGGCCATTGGACACTGAAGCCACCGGCGGTCGAAAGAAAGTCGACAAGGCGATGCTTGCGTCAAGCATCTTTCTTGCCGCTAGGCGCCGCGCGGCTGCCTCGGGTTGCGGGAGCTACGAGGACCAAGTTCAGCCCAAATTGAATCAAATCGTCCGTGAAAGAGTCGACACCCTCTGGGACATGGGCATCGCCGGCGCAGACCTTGTGATCGCCTGCGTCGGCGCGGGCCTGCGGGCCTTCACCAAGTACGAAAAGGTCGAATACGCAAACGGCGAGGAAGTGCCGGCCGAGAAATTCCTGGCCGAGGTCGAGGGCGTCGTGCTCGATACGATGCTGGCCAAGCTCTCGGGCGCCGCGGGCGGCAACGTCTCGGCGGTGGACAACGCCAGCCGGTTCTATGTGCTCTGGCGATTCGTCTACAAGGCGGCGACCATCGACGCCGGCGAGGCGATCGTCTTCTCCAACGGAACCCACATCGAACTCGACGGCCCGCAGGGCCTGAGCGCCGGCAAGAACGCACTGGTCGAAAAGAAGAAGGCCAAATACCGGGCGCTGGACTACACCGAGCGCGGTGAAGACGCCGGGCTCGGCATGCCCGACGACGACGGCCGGCCCGCCCCGCTCATCGACGCGCTGCATCGAATCCTCTGGCTCATGGAGAACAGCCCGCGAAAGCTCAGCGCGTTTCTCGACGAGGCGAAGCCCGATCGCGAACGGCTGCGCGTGCTGGCGCAGGCCCTGGCCGGCGCGGCGCTCTCCGGCAAGAGCGAGGTGGAATCCGCAAAGCTCGTGAGTACGACGGCTGCGGAGCAGGCGGCGCTCGGCAAGCTGCTGGCGAACTGGCGGAGTCTGATCGAACTCGGCGCCGCCGCTGCCGTCATTGGAACCAAGGCCGCCAAGCGCGACCGCGAGAAAGTACAGGGGCTTCTGGACCTTGGGCCCAACAAGAGTTGACAGAGCAGCGCCAACTTCAATGGTCCCGAAGCGGTGAATGCAAACGTACCTATCAGAGAAGGGATGGAGAATGCCCGAGCAGGCGCAAATCCGAAATGTCGAAATCAAGTCCGACGGTAACGGCCGAATCGAACGGGTCCGGCTCGCCTTCGGGCCGCACTATTTCCTCGAACTGAGCGCCTCGGCAAAAGGCGTCTCCTTCGTCGTCGGCGCGACGCACCATGGGATCAAGGCGGATGCTTCGACGGTCGACGGCCAGCTTGAGCAGATCATCAATGAAATACGGCGCGCCCATCCGGACTTGATGGTAGACTGAGTCAAACCCAAAGGTGATCCAACATGAGTATTCACACACTCAAGCCCTGGTCCGAATTGGTCAGACTCCACCCCGACGTGGAAAATGGCTCGCTGGCGGAAGCCGTCTTCGCCATCGACCTTGGCGCCATCGCCACCCGCGACGCGACGACACCGAAGGTCTATCTCGATCCGGAAGCCTTCTTCGCCGCCACCTACGTCACCAGCGACCTTCACAAGCTGCTCGAAGAAGTTCTGGCGAGCCTGGCCGGCAAGGGCACCTACAACCGCGTGCTCAAGCTTCGCAGCCCCTTCGGCGGCGGCAAGTCGCACACGCTGGCGTCGCTGCTTCATGCCGCGCGATCGCGCCAGAGCCTCAACCAGATCGAGGCGTGCAAAGGGCTCGCGGATCCCGGGGCGGTGGATGTGGCGGTCTTCGACGGCGAGAAGTTTACCGCGACGGGAGACAAGGATGTCGGCCAGGGTCAAATGGTTCACACCATGTGGGGCTGGCTGGCGTGGCAACTTGGACCGAAGGCCTACCAGGTGGTTCGGAAGCACGATACCGATCGCGTCTCACCTGCGGGCGACGAGATCAAGGCGATGCTTGAAGCGGGCGGCAAGCCCGTGCTCCTGCTCCTCGACGAAGTGCTCAAGTACATGGAACGCGCCGCCGGGGTGGGCGTCAAGGATTCAACCCTACAGCGGCAGGCCAAGGACTTCATACAAAACCTGACGGTTGAAGTGTCGAACAGCACCAACGCCGTGATGGTCTATTCGCTTCAATGGAGCGCGCGCGAGGCGCTGGGCAATGTGGCGCTCCTTGAGGAACTCGACAAGCTGACCAGCCGCAAGGATCAGGTTCGCGAGCCGGTGACGGGCGATGAGGTACTGGCCGTCGTGAAGCGGCGCCTGCTCGGGGCGGAGCCGGCGGCGCAGGTCGCGAAGGACATGGCGAGCGCGTACGGCGATGTCATCGGCGGATTCTGGCGAGCGCGGGCAGAAACGCCCTCGGCCAAACAAGATGCCGAAGAGCAGATGGTGCAGCTCAAGGGTCGGATGCAGGCGGCGTATCCGTTTCACCCGGCGCTCATCGACGTCATGAACGGCCGTTGGACGAGCGTGGATGGATTTCAGCGAACCCGGGGAGCGCTGCGATTTCTGGCATCTTGCCTTTTCGCCCTCAAATCAAAAGGCGGTGCGAAGCCGCTGCTCGGGCCTTCGGATATTCCGGTTAGCGATCCTGACGTACTGCGCGCCATGCTCAAGGACCTCGATCCTCGCCAGGATTATGCCCCGGTCATCACCCATGATCTGGTTGGGCCGAACGCCAGGGCGAAGAAAATCGACGATCGCATGGCGAAAGAGTCGCCGGCCATGGCAAACGTACGGCCGGCGCAGCGACTTGCCACTGCGATTCTGGCATATTCCTTTGGCGGGCTGAAGCGGGATGAGGGCTCCGACGCGCTGCCGCCGGGCGTGACGGAGACTGAACTGTTGGCGGCCTGCATCGGACCGGACCTGGATAGCACAACCGCCAATTCGGTTCTCGCCGACCTGCGAAATTCGTGTCTGTATCTGCACTACGACGGCGTACGCTACTGCTTCAAGAAAGACCCGAATGTCACCAAGCTGATCGAGGATGCCGAGCAGGAAGTCGCCCGCGACCCCGGCGGCGTACGCGAAAGAATCAAGGAATTGCTCGAAGCGAGGCTGGCAGGAAGGGCCGAGGCGGAGGTGTGGCCGGGGACGAGCCGTGACCTGCCGCACAAGGAGCCGCGGTTTATAGTCGGCTATCTGCCGCTCGAGTTTGCCGGAAAGAGCAACAGCCAGCAGGACGAAACCGCGAAGGAACTGTTTTCCAAATATGGCGATGAGCCGCGTCGGTATCGCAACGGCATCGCGCTGGCGATTCCCGAAAAGAAGCAATTGGAGCCGCTGCGCCGGGCGGTGCGGTATCTGATGGCGATCGAACGGGTGGAGGCCAAGAAGAGCCAGCATCGCCTGTCGAAAGACCAGACCGACCAACTGAAGGAACGAAAGCGCACGGAAGACACCGCGCTGGAATCGGCACTTCGAGGACTCTATCCCGCGGTGTGGCTGCCGCGCGTGGGCGACGGAGGCGCATTGGATCTTGAAAAGATTGAAGTGGGCGGCCGACCACTACAGGCGACCGGGGTGCACGAGCGCATCATGGAATTGCTGACCGCGGCGGGTACGCCGAAGCTTCACGGAACCGTTCATCCAAGGAAGGTGGCCGAGCGGGTGAAACTCGGTGAGTCTGTCGAGCCCGGTGAGGCGCCGCGGCTGGGAGTCAGCACACGGGACGTCCGTGACGCGTTCTTCGCATTCCTGGAGCCGCCGCGCATCAGCTCGGAAAGCGTGATCCGCAAGGCAATTGTGCGCGGAGTCGCCGAGAACATGTTCGCCTATACCACTGGGACGCCCACGATCGGGCCGGATGCAAAGTATCAGGTTGCGATCGCCAAAGTCGCAATCGGGCGGCAGATGAGCGAGGACGAGGTCGATCTGGACGATGGGTTTCTCATCGCGCCAGAAGCAGTGCCGGTTGCCGCGCCGGCTGCATCTGCTGGGCCGAGTCCGGGGCCCGTCGGACCGGGTTCGGGCGGCGCGGTCCCCATCCCGTCTGAAGGCGGCTCGACCCTTTCGGGGCCCGTCCCATCCGGACCCATCCCGTCGAATCGCACTTTGGTTCGAGTTCAATATGCGGCGAATCGAGATCAAGTGTTCAAGACCTTCTCTGCGCTGGCGAATCTCGCGGATAAGTCTGACGGCGGGAAGATCAACATCATCGTCGAGGGCCGGGCCGGGGCGGGATACGAACCAAGCTGGTTGCGAAACGCCGTTCAAGAACCGCTCGATGAAGCCAACATCGATGGGTTGCGATTCGACTGAGCAAACTCTAATCGAATCGTTGAACGGCCGCTTCGAACCGACTGGTTTGATGGCAGATCTCATCGGTACTCACCGTTCCGCTGGTGCTACGTTCGACGGTGATAGAAATCACCTGCGATGGCTTTAAGAGTCGCCGCATAGAAAGTGAAAGTCATGAATCCACCAGCCGATTTGGGCATGCTTCAGACCATCCGAAGGACCGGATCGGAGAGATTTCGGAACGGAGACATGCCCATGGACTTCGATCTACTCGGGTTCTGGCAATGGTCTGGTTCTGATCTGGTCAGCAACACCGCGCGGGGGGTTCTGGCGGAGTTCATCGTGGCCCGCGCGCTGGGGATCGTCGAGGGCGTTCGAGAGGAGTGGGCGCCCTACGATCTGATCACGCCGGAAGGAATCAAGGTCGAGGTGAAGTCGTCGGCTTTTGTGCAGAGTTGGGCCCAAGCCGCGCTGACCGCTCCTTCATTCGACATTCCGAGGGCAAGGGCATGGGATCCTGAGACGAACGTGCTCTCCGACCTTTCCCAAAGGCGGTCTGACGTCTACGTGTTTGCACTGCTCGCTCATATGGATAAGAAAACGATCGACCCTTTGGACCTAGAACAGTGGGAGTTTTACGTCGTTTCGACCCGGGTGCTCGATGAACAAAAAGGGGAGCAGAAAAGGATCGCCCTAAGCGGCATACGGGCGTTTACAGCCCCGGTACCGTATCAGGAGCTCCGAGGTGCGGTCACCAAGTTGCAG
>CALLKH010000558.1 GCA_938008425.1 uncultured Planctomycetaceae bacterium
AGGCCGACGAGGTGACGACGGATGTCCTCGGAGAACTGATCGGCCGATCCGTATCGTCGCGAGGGCTCCTTGCGCAGCGCCATGAGGCAGATGTTGTCAACGTCGCCGGTGAGCTTTCGCTGAAGCGCCTCGGGCTCGGCCGCGCGGGCCCGGCTGATTTCCTCGGGCGTCGGCGCCGGCGCGGTGGCATCGTCGTCGTCGCCGCCAGGCACGGCGCGGGATCGAAGCATCGTGCTCGGCTTGGCGGGAATCTCCTCGCAGATGACGCGGGCGAGTTCGGGATGCATCCGGTTCGTGAACTGGTGCGGCCTGCGCCCGGTGAGAAGTTCGTAGAGAATGACGCCGAGAGAGTAGATGTCGCTGGCGGTGGTGATGGGCTCGCCGCGAATCTGCTCGGGGCTGGCGTACTCCGGCGTCAGGAACGGAATCGAGAGCCTCGTGGCCTGCAGCAACTCTTTCGAGAGGTTTTCGTCGAGCAGCTTCGCGATGCCGAAGTCGAGCAGCTTCGGCGTGCCGTCTGGCGTGACGAGAATGTTGCTCGGCTTGAGATCGCGATGGACGATGAGCCGCTGATGGGCGTAGTGAACGGCATCGCAGACGCGCCGAAAGAGCGTGAGGCGCTCGTGGGTCGTCAGGCGCCGCTCGTCGCAGTAGGCGTCGATCGGTCGGCCGTCGACGTATTCCATGACGAGATAGGAAAGGCCGTCGGGGGTAACGCCGCCGTCGAGCAGCCGGGCGATGTTGGGATGATCGAGCGCCGCGAGCGCCTGCTGCTCGGTGAGAAAGCGCCGCCGCACCTCGTCACTGCCGGCGCTCTGCCGAATGATCTTGATCGCGACTTCCTTTTCGAACCGGCCGTCGGCGCGGCGGGCTCGATAGACATGGCCCATGCCGCCGGAGGCGATGAGGCTGACGAGTTCATAGGGGCCGAACCGGCAGCCGACGTGAACGCCGGTCTCCGCGCGGCGGAAGATCTCCGCCACCTGGCCGGCATCGGGCGGTTCGAACGCGCCGGCGCCGTCGTCGTGATGTGAAAGCAGTGATTCGACCTCGGCCCGAAGCGCGGGATCGTCTCCGCACTGTTCGTCGAGGTAGGCTGTGCGATCGGCCGCCGGCAGTTCCAGCGCGGCGTGAAAGATCGACTTAATCTGTTGCCAGGCGACGTTTGGCATGTGCGTTGGCTTCTAAACTGTTTTACGGCAATTCGGAATCGATCGCTCGCGGTCGTTCAGTTCGGCCGCGAGGCGTCGTCGTCGCACAGCTCGCGGCGAAGCCACGCCCGGGCCATGGCCCACTCGCGTTCGGCGGTGCGAACGGACATGCCGAGTGCCTCGGCCGTGTCCTGCATGCTCAGTCCCGCGAAGAATCGCAGCTCCACCATGTTCGCCTGGGCCGCGTCCAGCGACTGAAGCTTTGCCAATGCCTCGTCGAGCGCGACGAGGTCGATCGACCGCTCCTCGAAAAGTTCGATGGCCTCCTCCATGGCGATCTCGCGCCACCCGCCGCCGCGCTTCTGGGCGTTGCGATGAATCGCGTGATTGACGAGCACCTGTCGCATGGCCCTTGCCGCGATGAGCACGAACTGGGAGCGATCGCTCCACGCCGCCTTGTCCTGCTCACTGAGGCGCAGGTAGACCTCGTGAATCAGCGCCGTCGGCTGGAGCGTGTGCCCCGGGCGTTCACGAAACAGGTACTGCTCCGCCAGCGCATGCAACTGGTCGTACACCATGGGGAGCAGCTGCCCCGCGGAGGGCGACGCCGAACGGGGCAATGAGTTGTTCTGATCGCTCGACAAATCCCTTCCCACGTCTTGCGGCAAATCGAATTCGGCGCCGGCCTCGTTGCGGTGGCCACCGGGCGAAATCCCGCGTTTGGCCTTGGTCTATTCTATACGACCCCAGATGGCGGGGGGCTTCCCGGTGCCAGGAAACCGGGGTGGCGCTCGTAAATAGAGGCAGGATTGAGGTATCCCTGAAGAGCGCTTCCGCCAATCCGCCAACAGGAGGAACGAGTTTGCCGGCCAACCCTTGCTTCTCGGGCGCGTCATGTAGACACGCACCCCGGAGTGGGGGTTATGCCCCTTCGCGCTTCAGAAGCAGCGTCTGCGGATTCGGCAATGATCGAACGACGCCCAGAATCCGGGACGCTGCTCGGCCGTCTCCGAAGGGACTGGGAATCCCGCTGATGGAATTCCGAAAGGCCGGTGAGAGCGCCCGATCGATGCCTGCGGCGATTTCAGCGGAATCAAACGGAACATCAATCACATTCGCCGGACGGATTCGGCCCTCTTGACGCTGGCCGATGTTGATGGCGGGCAGATCGAACGAGGCCGCCTCGATGACGCCGCTGCTTGAGTTGCCGACCATGGCAGAGGCTCGCGCGAGGCAGCTCCAAAACACGTTCGGAGGGAGTGAGGCCGCGAGCCGCGCGTTGGAATGACCGTCAACGAATCGCCGCACGGCGTTCGTGATCGACGAATGCCCGACATCCGCATTGGCTCCGATAAGGAGCAGGTTTTCGGACCGGGCCGCAAGCGCTCGGAGCAGGAATTCGATCTGCTCGCTCGGCGTGATGGGCGAGAGCGTCTCGGGATGAAA
>CALLKH010000559.1 GCA_938008425.1 uncultured Planctomycetaceae bacterium
TGACCGAATCTGATATAATCACCGGCAGTCTGGTTCGCCGGGATACCTCGCGCTTTGTGTCACTCGAAGGGGCCATCCAATGACAAGAACGCTATCCTACCTGTCGGTGCTCGTCTTCCTCTCGTCAGTGTCTTCGGTTGCTGCTCAGCCGGTCGTGACCACGAATGACGGCCTCTCCATCTGGTACGATACGCGGCCGACGGTTCAGACGATACTGTCTCCAACGCAGCCGTACACTGTCGGCACTTCTGTCGAGGTGCACGTTGGCAAGGTTCCGTTTTCACAAGTCAGTCGCACTGATGCGGGGAACGCCGGCGGTCCAGGTGACGGTCAGACGTTGTTCGTCAGCCCGCGCCTCCCAAACAATCCGGCTTTCCAGCCGACGGTTAACCTCGGCCTTCATTGGACTGGGTTCAATAGCAAACCGTTTCCTGTTTTGGTCGATCAGAGCCGAAAGTCCATTTTTCGTTACATCACCGTTCAAAGTCGCGGGGGTGTCGACGAGGTAATCGTCTCGCTCGGACTCCGCACCTCGATCACAAAGCAGGGAAATGCCGGCGTTGGCAATCGAATTGAACGTGTGGAGGTGGTACAGTCGTCGGGATTCTGGGATTCAAACTCGGAAGTGGTCTCCCCGGCGGTCACCGTGGAAAGCGACGAGTTCCTGATCGACACATATGCCAGTCGTACGCCGACTGACGACGGCTCGGGGCCGGTGTACAACCCCACCGGCGGCCTGGTGCCGTCGATGCAGCCTTACCGGGTGGCAGAGATCAAGCTGACAGCAGGCGTCTGGAAGAAGCAATTTCTGGTGGGCAATCAACTGAGTTACTCGATGAAGGACCAGGTCAACGAGGGGCTTGTTGTGCGCGCCGACGCAAACGGAATCCCGGTGACTCCGGAGAATCCTGACTTCGGCTACACCGTCGATTACGTTGGCGGTGGTCCGCCAGGTGGCCCCGGCTCGGTATTTCGCAGCGGTTCCTCCTTGAACGGCAACCGTCCCGAGGCAAACAGCGGTGGAGACGGGCTGACCATAGGTACGACCAGTGCTCAGGTCGATGCCAGACTTGTTATTCAGCCCAAGGGTGATTTCAATGAGGATGGACTTGTCACCGGCGGCGACGTGTCCGGATTCAATACCGCTCTGAGCGCTGGTTCGGGTCTCCGCCAGCGTGAGCGATATCTCGGCGACTTTAATAACGATGGCTGGGTCACTGGGGGAGACGTCGCCTTCTTTAACATTTACATCGGCGTTCTCGCGATCGCCGACTGCGCGGTGCCAAACAGTTGCCCTTGAATGTTCGACCAATTTGACTTGGGTTGGCTGAAGAGTGAGTGATGTAGCGATGACGATGACAGCCCAGCCGTCACGAATCAGGCGGGGCTTCAATCCAATTCCTCTATTTAAAGTTGGGAGTCTAGGTGCTATCTAGAATCGCTGGTCTTGCTATTCTGTGTCTCGCTGCCATCGGAAAATCCAGCGCGTTTGCCGAGATTCCGCCGGAGCTGGTTGATGTTCCCAGGCCTTGGCTTCGGTTTCATGAAGGTGAGATAAAAGAGTATCGCGATCTGCTGATCGAGGCTTACGAGATCGCCCCTGACGATCGAGATGCGTTCCTGCATCTTTACTATGATGCTTGGCGCGCCTACCGCGATCACCATGTCGCATTTCAGCATTCGGTTCGGTTGGATGACGACGAAACGACCGCGCTGGCCAAGTTGACAAGATTCGAGGCGGAGTCGCCTGTTCGTCCTTCCGCGCTTCGCGCGCTAGCGGAATCGCTCAAATCCGGGAACGATTTTTCAGAGTCTCGAAATCGATTCACGGAACTTCTCGCCCGTGCCTCGGCCCTTCGATATCAATCGCAAAATACCACCGTAGATCGTGAGCAGTTTATCCGAGCCGTTCAGCGCATTCGCGCGGGGGCCGGCAGCCCAATCGACGCGGACGGTAGACCAATTCCGCGACATGTAGCGCTGGCACGAACGCCCAAGGCCGGCAAGTCGTTAGTGGTCGGTCAAGTAATACCAAAGCCGGAAACTGTCGCGACGGACGGCTTTTCAAGGGATGTAGGCAGGACTGTTTTTGGCCGTGAGTCGGTTCCCTCTGTTGTTTTTATTCGAGGAATTCACGCTGAGTCGGTGAAGTCGGGAATAGTGCTTCGGCCGGATTCGCTGATTCGCGTCGGAGAATCCAGATCAGACGCCTCAGTCCCGATCGTGCCCGAAAATGAGGATGTGTGGTTCAAGCGACTTCTCGAGCGCGTTGCGACGTTAGTCGGTGACGCCCCGGAACTGATCAATGACTCGCGGGTCAATTCAATCGTCAGCGCGGCATTAAGCAGAGCTGACGCCATTCGGCGGCAAAGTCTAGAGCCATATGCCGCGCTGGCATCGCTGGATTCGCATACTGAATTCCGGGCGAAGCTTGCCATCCTGGACGCGCCTCTGGAACCACTCTTGATGGAAACCGAACTGCGATTGAAATCGTATCTTGCAGCTTCCGCGCCCGCCCGTTCGGCGAATTAGAGTTGTTTACTGGCCTACTGAGTACTTACCGCCGGTCGAATTCATGCGATCGTTCAAGACCCGAACTCCGAGGCTGATCGTGGTACTCGTGAAAGCCTGGGCGGTCAGTCTTGCTCACTTTGCCCCAGTTCTTCCAGGCGTTTGAGGCTAGTAGCAGCCCTCTCATTGGATGGGTCGAGCTTGAGGACTGATTCAAAGGTTGCCTTCGCACGAGTTCGGTCTCCGGCCTCAAAGTAGAGTGCGGCTAGTTTCATCTGCGCCTCAATATCGTCCGGCTCGGCTGCTACAAGCTTCTCGTGCCAGATAACGGCATTTCCTACGTCCTTGAGGGCGAAATAGATTTCCGCCAACCGTCGAATAACCGGTAGGCCGGGGGACTCCGTGGAGACTTGCTGAGCAAGTAACGAGAGTTCCTCCTCAAGGCTCTTGGAGTCGACGTTAAGTAGCGAGTCAATATTCATTCTGGCCTGCGGATGTTCGGGATTGCATTCGAGCGCTTTTCGATAATCCAGAAGCGCCAGTCGGGGATTGCCTTCTCGCGATCGAATAGCACCGCGATTGTTGTATGCATCACAAAGATCGGGCTTGAGTCGAAGAACCTCGGTGAGCTGCGCAATCGCCTCCTCATACTGTTTAACGTCCATGAGTGTCATGGCGAAGTTATAACGGGTGTTGATGTCGTCAGGCGTCTTCTCAAGCAGGAATCTGAAGTGCGGAATCGTTTCGAGAGGTTGGTTTAGTTTGAGATGCGAAGTCACCAACCCGGCGTGTGCGCGATCGTTTTTTGGATCAAGTTTGAGCAACGTTTCGAAGTCGTCGATGGCGAGCTCATACTGCTCTGATAGCTGGTGAGCGTTCGCCATTGTAGATACCAGTGGGTAATGGACCGCAGGGTCCGGGAACATTTCAATTGCGCGCTTAGCGACGTTAATTCCTTCAGTGTATTTCTTTTCGAGCAGAAGGTGTTTTGCCCGTTCGTTCCATTCGTTCACCGCCTTGACGATGGAGGACTCCTTGACAACCGGTGCTAGGAGATTCTCGACGGGTGCGTACTCGTCACTCAGTATTTGTCCACCGGCCCGCTTCTCGAGGTCTTGGATTTCAGAATCATAGAGTTGATAGATTGTGCATTCAGGACTGTAGCTTTCCCCAAGATTCGTTGTGTCCCAGGGGGAGTTGGTGCCTGCGATGATGAAAGTATTTCGGCTCGCCCTAACTACGGCAACGGGACTGCCGTCCG
>CALLKH010000560.1 GCA_938008425.1 uncultured Planctomycetaceae bacterium
GGAGTTTCGCGGGGAGAAACTGCTGGTCGTTTGCGAATTCGCGGTGCGGCCGAACAAGGCCATTCGCGGCCTGAAACGCGGCTCTTCCGTCGATGTCGTCGGTCGAATTCGGGCGATTTCATTCAAGGACGGAACGGCGAGAATCGTCGTGACCGCCGCCACTGCGGCACTGCCCACCCCTTGACGTTTCCGGGGCGATCAAAAAAAACCTGTTGACAGCCGAAATCGGACGGCGGTAGGCTTCGCAGTCGCTTGGATCAGCCGGCACTGCGAGGGATCGCGGTGCCAACGTCACGGACGACGGAATACACCGGCTCACTTCTAGGCGCGTGCCGCCTTTGCGGCATCTTTCTTGCGCTGACTTTCCTTACTTCGCTACACCCGATCGAGGCCGCCGCCGCCCTGGCGAACATCGAGGCCGCGAACCAACCGCGCGCGGATGGCGGCCCTGCCGCTTCATGGGGCCGCGCGCACGAGTCGCCTGACCGGTTCCAAGGGCGCGGCGGCACTTCTCAATTTTCTTCGATACTCCTTTTTTCGTGCGACGGCGGAATCCCGGGGGCGCGGGTGCACCTGCGCCCTCGGGACGTTGTTGCGCGCGGAATCACCCTCACCCCTTTCGGGCTTCCGACTTGGGCGCCCTCAATCTCCCGTCCAGGGAGGGGGAGTACTGCGATTGAATGCGTTGCGGGGAATGGTCAACGGATGATCGATTCGGACCCGGACGTCGTTTGCGGTCCGCGCGGCGGTGTGTGCCGCCTGCGCGGCATTTTCAAATCCCGGAGATTTCACCCATGAAAAACGAACGACTCAAACTCTGTGCCTTGATGCTGGCGATCGCTCCGATCCTTCTGTTCGGCTGCGCTCAGAACAACGAGACGCCGGTGAACCAGAATGCCGGACAGGTGACGCCGACCGTCACCGATCAGGATGCGGCGACGCAGGGCACGCAGGTTTATCTCTACGTGATCAACGCCCCTGGAAAGGACGGGGTTCCCTCCCCTGGCGACTTTCAGGCTTCGACGGGGCTCGGGGCGGCGATCGCGGCCGAGGCGGGATCGGAGGTCACCAGCGGCAACGCCGGCAACTCTGTCGCAGGCGCGAAGGCCGGCTACGTGCAGGCGGGATTCACGGTCAACATCACGACCGGCAACACGACGCCGGGCCTCACGGGTTCGACGACCGGCAGCGCGGCGCAGACGCCGACCGCGTCGCCGACCGCGTCACCGACGCAGCACGTGGACCCTCGCATTTCCGCAAGCGTGCCCGTCGCCGTGGCGATGCCCGGCGGCATGAACGATCAGCAGGCGACAGCCGCGACGGAGGGCTCGACGGCCAGCCCGACGAAGACCAGCGAAAACGAACTTCGATGGCAGCGGATCGAGGCGGCGGCGGCGCAGCTGGAAAAGCTCGCACCGCTACTTGAGCAAATGTTCGGCCAGCCGGTGCCGACGACGCAGCCGGCGGACGGCGAGTAGGCGAACGGAGATCACCCTCACCCTAACCCTCTCCTGTCAAGGGCGAGGGAATTGGGAGGCGACACGGCGATGGCAGCACGGGTGGTTGATGCGAAGTATTCGACGCTCGTCGGCACGGCCGAGCAGATTCGCGACGCGATTCAAATGCTGTCGGGCGGCGGCAAGGGTGCGGTGGTTCTCGATCTGAAGTTCTGCAACTTCGTGATCACGCCCAAGCCGATCGATTCGACGGTGATCGCCAAGGCGCTCGAAACGACGCCGAGGGTGCAACGGGCATGAGCGACGCGGCGGGAAATCCGGCGGTGGTGGACGCGATGCGGCGGCTTACCAATCGCGTGTTTCAGCGGACGCCCTGCGGCACGACGCTCGAAGTGATCGCCGAGGCGACCGACAAGACGACGCGCATTCGCTTTGAGCTCTCGCGGAACGGTGTCGTCACGCGGGCGTTCCGCTCGCCGACGATTCTCGGCGGCTCAGCGGCGGAGATCGAAAGGGTCGCGGACGGCGTGGCCCTCGAACTGGCGACGCCGCTTCGGCGGCAGGAGCGAAGGCGGCGTGGCAAACGCGAATAGACAGGCAGGCATCAACCGGCGCGGCGGCATGCTGATCCTCTTCGTGATCGGCCTGCTGGTGGCGCTGATGGCGCGGCTGATCTGGATCGGCCGAAACTTGGCGGAGTGAATTAGATGAACAAGTGGACCGGAATTGGAGCGACCATCGGAGCGCTCGCGGCATCTGTTGCGGTGACGGCGCTGTCGGCAAAACAAGTCGATGTCGCCGAACACTGGATGGAAATTGTCGGCACGGTGTCGGCCGGCGTCGCGGCCTTGGCCGCGGCGTTCATCGCGGCGGTGAAGGCGAAGCGGAATCCGTGACGCTCGACCACGCCGAGTTTGATCGCCGCCTGGCGGCGCACATGGCCGCCGCGAGGAAACACGGCGGCCCGGCGGTGACCAAGGGCACGGATTTTTATGGCGGCGACCTGGAGGCCGCGGACGTGAGGCAGCGGGTGATTGCAACGTGTCAGGCGGCGGGCATTCGAGGCGAGTTTACGACGCCGATGTTCAGCTCGCAGAGGAGCCTGAGGCTGTGGAGCGCGTGACGGATGTTTGGACACCTCGAAATGCGGGCGATGGGAATGCTGATGACCGCTCACTCCGGCGTGAGTCTGCGGTCGGCGCTCTCCTCGCCGCAGGTGCAATGGCTCCGCGAGAAGGGACTCGTCAATGACGAGGGCGACCTGACCGCGGACGGCCGCCTTCTCGCGCATCACGCCCTGACGGGTGTCGAGTTTGCGCTGCGGCCGCAAGGTGCGAGGAAAGCCAATGCCGGCGAAGGCACCTGATGCCGGGCTGCTGGCCGACGTGGCCGCCCGCGTGCTCGCCGCGATGAACGGGCGCGGCGCATACGGCCGGGCCAAGGCGGTGACGCAGCGGGAGATTGCCAGGCTCGCGGGCACCTCGCCGCGGGTGCTCCAGGAGGCGACGGCCGAGCTCGTGGCACAGGGCGTGCCGATCGCCACCACGTGCGGAAGCCCGCCGGGGATGTTTCTGGCAACGACGGTGACGGAGCTTCAGGAGTACGGCGCACAACTTCACGCCCGAATCGTCGGCAATGCGGTGCGGCTCAAAGGCGTGCGAAAAATGTGCAGGGAATGGCTTGAGAGAATGGCGGTGGAACCGGGCGGGCAGCGGAGGTTGTTTGTGTGACCGGACAGGAACGGGCGGAAATCATCGCGGGTCAGGAAGAGCTTCGGGGCGACATACGGACGCTCGACGCAAAGCTCACCGGATCGATCGAGACGCTGACCGCGCGGCTCAACGCGCACCTGGACAAGACGACGGCCGAGACGAAGACCCTCTTCGCCAGTCGACGCGAGCAGACCGACAAGATTCAGAAGATCGAGGTCGACTACGTGCCGCGCAGCCAGTTTGAACAGCATCGATCGGAGAACCGCGAGGACCACGAGAAATTCGCGGATGTCATCGGCAAGACACAGTGGCGGCTGGCGGCGATCTCCGGCGGCATCTCGCTCGCGGCGTTTCTCGCGGGCTGGATCGTGAACGCAATGAAGGCGGTGCAGTAATGAGCAAGGCGATGATTCTGGCCGACGCGCATGACGCGGTCGGCAGAGCGACGATTGAATGCAACGCGGCGGCCGGCCGGCTCTTGGCGGAGGTCGCGGCTTATCGGCAGAACGATGCCGAGTGGATTCTCGCGGCCGACATCGACCGCGTGATGGAACTGACGATGGACCTGACCGACGCGCGGGCCAAGCTCGCGAAGGCCAAGGTGGAACTGGACGCGCTTCGGCGGCGGCAATAAATGGCTCGACCCGAGACGATTCTCGACTGCCTCGATGACACCACGCGGAAGCGCGTGGATGAGGCGCTTCTGTCCGCCCGCGATGAACCGGTGGCGGACATCTATCGCCGGTTCGGCCTGGCTCAGCGCGAGGTCACCGAGCGCGGGTTCTACGCCTACGCGAAGCGGCTTCGCGAGCGATTCGAGAAGCATTCGGAGGACCAGAGCACCGACACTCCGCGGCTCAGCCGCGCTCACATGACGGAGTCTTTGGTTCGGCTCATCGGACTGTTGAACAAGCGGGCAGACGCCGGTGATCCGGACGGACTCCCTGGCATCGCGACCGGAATTCGGGCGCTCAATGACTGCATGCGGCTCACGCTCGATGAAGAGGCGGCCCGGCGGGCGGCGGAGATTCATGACGAGAAGATGAAGGAGAGTCGCAAGGCTCAGGAAGACGCGCTGGTCGTCACGACGGAGAGTGCCAAGCTCACGCTCGAACAGGTTCGGGAGATTCGACTGAAGGTGCTGGGAATCGCTTAATGGTTGCGGCGAACGAATACAACCCGGAACACGCGATGGAGTCGGTGATTTCGCCGTACCCCTATCAGCGCCGTTTCGTTCTCAACGAGGCCCGATTCCAGATCGTGATGTGGTCGCGCCAGTGCGGCAAGAGCCTGGGCGCGGCGCTCAAGGTCAATGACCACATCCTCCAGACCGAGGCCGAGGGCCGCAAGACGCTCTGGACCGTCATCAGCCGTTCGCTCGGCCAGGCCCGTGAAATGGCGATCAAGATTCGCGACGTGGCGCGGGCGATCGAAGCCGCCCGAAAGATTCTGATTTCGCCGACCCTGCGCGAAATCGATGGAAGCGGTGATCTTGAAGAACGCAGCTACGAGTTGGAATACCCCGGCGGCTCTCGCGTCGTCGTCGTCTCCGGCAACCCTGACTCGGCGGCCGGCTTCACTGGCAACGTGCTCTGGGATGAGGCCGCGCTGACCAAGCGAAACCGCGAGCTCTTCACGACGGCGTTTCCCGTGGTATCCCGCGGCACGTCGAAGTTCATCATCATCACGACGCCGCGGCCGGGCTGGTTTCAAAAGAAGTGGGAGGAGGCGAGCAAGCCCGACTCCATCTGGAGCACGCACAAGCTCGCGATCTACGAGGCGGTGGAGCAGGGATGCCCTCAGGACCCCGAGATGCTGCGCGCCGCCCTTCGCGACGAAATGGCGTGGCGGCAGGAATACCTCTGCGAATTCGTCGACGACGAAATCTGCTGGCTGCCGTGGGAACTGATTCAGAGTTGCACCGACGATCGGGCCGGCATGGACTTCATCGACTTCGACGGGCCGGTCTATGGCGGATGGGACATCGCCCGCTGGCACAACCTGTCGGTTCTGTCGCTCGTCGGCAAGCGCGGAAACCAGCTGACCACGCTCGGTATGCTCGTCATGAAGCGCGTGCCGTTTGAACGGCAGTACGAGTCAGTGACGGCGGCGTGCAAGAGATACGCCGGCTTTACGCGCCTCTGCCTGGACGCCGGCGGCATGGGTGAGCCGGTGACGGAGGAAATGCATCGGCGGCTGGCCGGCCGCGTCGAGGGCATCAAGTTCCAAGGCGTCAAGGAAGTGCTCGCCGGCGATCTTCGCCACGTCATGGAAGAGCGCAATCTCCTGCTCCCCGACGACGAGGCGCTTCGCCAGGACCTGCACTCGGTGCGATGCACGACGACGGCAGCCGGCAATAAGCGGTTTGAGGGTGAGTCCGGCGATTCGCACGCCGACCGATTCTGGGCCAAGGCGCTGGCGGTGCATGCGGCGATTGCGGGCCAGATCGGCGACTTCAAACAGGCCGAGATCGTTCAGCATGAATCGGGGGTGTTCATGTGAGGATACTCACCGCCGCCAAATCATGGATCGCCAATCGAGCAGCCGGCCTGCTTGAGCGAATCGACCCCGGCCGCATTGTCATTCCGCGGCGAGAAGATGTGTCCGATCCCCTTTGGTCCGACCTGACGCCCGAGGCGGTCAAGTCGATTCTCATTCGCGCCGAGAACGGCGCGCCGGCCGATCAGGACGAACTCTTCAACCAGATGATCGAGAAGGACGAACACCTCTCGACGGTGTCCGGCAATCGGCATCTGGCGCTTCGCAAGCTCCCCTGGGAAATCGTGTCCGCCTCGCAGGAGGGGCAATCCGGCGACGTGGATGAATCACTTGCCGATGATGTGGCGGACCATTGCCGGGAGATCATTTCGAAGGCCGACGGATTCGCCGACATGCTCGATCACCTGGGCAGCGGGCACGGCCGCGGCACCGCGATCGTCGAGTGTGTGTACAACCGTGACGGCACCATCGCGGAATTCGTCGCCGTGCCATTCTCGCTGCTGCTGCTCGACTCTCGCGA
>CALLKH010000561.1 GCA_938008425.1 uncultured Planctomycetaceae bacterium
GAGATCGAGACGGAATTGACGGTTGCGGTCGACCACGACAATCAAGTTCTGGCGAGGATTTCGGGCCCCACGACACCTGAGGTCGGAGCCGTCGGCGGTAACGACGATGCTACACTCAGTGCTATCGTCAAGGTCGGGGGGAACCCCTCCCCTCGACTCCTCCCTAGGTTAATTTTCCCTACGTCGGCCTCGCGATTGAGTGGCGACCTGGAGCCGGCTACAATTTCGAAGTTCTCGCGCTCTAATCGAGCGGGAACTGAAATCCAAACTGACGCGCGAGCGTCATGCGACTGCTTCCGGGAAAACCGGCAAACTTTCAATGGAGAAGCAGTGCCTTGATCGCCGCGCCCCAAGAGGGGCGTCGGCCAGGGTACGTTCTCCATGCCCCTTGCCGGGGGTTCCCGGAGCGTCCTTGGTTCGACGCTCTTTTGCTTGGGAACCCGGCATGGGTGGTCAATCCAAACAGGCTTCTTGTCGCCAGCAAACGGCCGGAACGAGCTTTATACTCTCCGAGTCCGAGTGGCGAGGGGTAGTGCGCGTCATGGCGCTGACACCTCGGCAGGCCGACATCGTTCGGCTTCTTCTCTGCGGCAAACGGGACAAGCAGATTGCTTCTTCGCTCAAAATCGGACTTCCCACGGTTCGAACCCACCTGCGCATCCTCTACGCCGCACATGGTCTTGATGACCGCGTGGAACTTGTGATTCGCGCCTTCGCCATCGCGCGCGAGACGAGCGACGTGCGATGCCCTCATCCGAAGTGATTAATCATGTTTGGCGAATTTCAGGGAGGTCGACGATCTGAGACACTTGCAGATTGTCATGCATCACCGCGATGCGCTGAAGGGGCACTCGGCAAGTAGGCTTGGGGAGCGATCATGCGATTACGAATTCTGATTCAACGCGCACTTTTTTGTGTCACGGCGGGATCGAGTATGATCGGGGGCGGGCAAGTGTTCGCGCAGCCGGGCAATCCGGGGCCGGCGAGCTTCATCGACCTGGGCGATCTTGACATCGGCCAGACCCTCCAATCCGGCGACTTTCCCATCTCATCTGGTGTCGGGGTTTGGTTTCGATTTCGGTTGACCACCTCCATCACGCCGCATGAAAGCTGGCTCGATGTCGATACGGCAGGACCGTCCACGATTCCCAATAACGAAGTCGCACTCTATGACGCGTGGGGGAACCGCATCGGCCAAGACAACGACAATGGTGGAGGGACGACGGGATGGGCTGCGGCGATGTCCTTCGGCGGCGGCTCCGGCGAGAAGTTGAGCGGCGAGGCGCCGGGGTGGGGCGGCGGTCGCATCAGCGACGGCTGGTGGGGCGCCAATCTCGAAGCCGGCGTCTATTACGTCATCATCTCGGGTTATGATGCGACCTTTCCCGATCCGAATCCGAATTGGGGACACACGACGAGTTCAACGGCTTCGGGCACCGTTCGCCTGAGGCTTTCTACCGGACTCGTTCCACCAACCTATTGGAATGAACGCCATCGCGGTACCGATGGAGGCGCCCTGCCATCTACCGCGCAGGTCATCGCGGGAACGGGGCCGCTCGAGACAATCGTGGCCGCGTTTGGCGGTGGAGCACGGGACATGTTCAAGATTCGAATCTGCGGTCCAATGTCCTTTCAGGTGCGGGCGACACCAACCTTCGGCGAACCGTGCTGCGGCGGTGGGGTCTACCGGGCACGACTCTTCTTGTTCGACGAGGCCGGTCGGGGTGTCGCGGCGATCAACAATACTATCGCCGGAACCGACACCACGCTCATCCTTCCGCAACCCGTGGCGCCGGGTAATTACTATTTGGCCATCACCAGCTACTGCGCCGCATACTTCGCCGGCACGCCGGGTGACGGCGGGCCGTTGGATTCCCAGAATCAGGCCGTCTGGGATTTTTCTGGGAACCACAATCTCAGCATTGTCCCGAACGGTGCTGGCGCTGCGAATCCCATCGCCTATTGGGGTCGACAGCAAATGTGTGCGCCGGTCGACGTCGCCGACGAGGCGTATTACACCCGGCTTTCACTGACTGGCGCCTGCCATGTTGAGTCTACTGGCTGCTGCGCAGGTGACATGAACTTCGACGAACTCTTGGATGGGGCGGACATTCAACTCTTTGTCGATAACCTGCTGAACGGTCAAGCCTGTCCCTGAGCGATCGCCGAATCGGCTCAGCTGCAACGCCGCCCCGCCCTCATGGCTACCATCCTGGGCGCGATTCCGATACGCTATGCCTCGTCGTGTCCCTGGGGAGAGCGTACACGAGTGAATCGCCCTGTCCGGTAGTCGACCTGCCAGAAGGGCATTTCGCGCTTGGCTGGGTAGTTTCCTGGGGAATGCGGGGCGTTCAACGTTTGCGAAGACATCGATTCCATTACACGAGCGATCGAATGCGCCCCTTGCCAAGCCACGAGAGGGGCTTCGCCTCAAGGTTGCTACCTCAAGGCGTTAGACGCACGCCTCAATCGTAATGACCGTCATCATCTCTGAAAGGGCGGCAATCCCAACGTCTCAACCTGGCTGCACCGTCGTTCGCCCAGAAGAATGCCACGAAATGACCTCGAAGGCCTTGGGACATTCCACTTGATCGCTACACGATTCGTGATTGTGCCATCGTGAGGGCAAGATACAGCAACTGTGGCACCGATCGGCGCTTGGACATTCTCTCCACCCTCGTGTCCGTAAGCGATCCCCGGTGTTTCCGCCACCCTCCGACGAATGCGTCGAGTCACGGGTTCTTCGGCGTCAGGTGTACGTGTGGTGCTTCTGCCTGGGACGGCTTCGACGGATTGCGAGGCTCTCAGCTCTCTTATCTGATTGGCGAGCTCGGCGGATGTCACAACCGGCGCCTGATCAGAGGTCGGCGCCGACGCATCGGCTGCGGGTTGTTCAAGCCCTGTCAGGCTGCATCGAAGCTGGTCGCGAAGCGCGGTCAACTGGGTCTGATAGGCATCGTGGATAAAAGGACGACCGATCCCGGCCTCGTAATCCCGCTGCTGTGACTCAGCGATGGCGAGTGCTTCACGGGTCTTGGCAATCTCGGTTTCGTAGGCGCCGCCCAGCCGATCGAGGGCGTTCAGCACGGCGCGGGGACCCTGGCTGCCGCGCGTCAGGCGATCCACCTGGCGCGTTTCTCCTTCGAGATACACTTCGGGTGGAAATTCCGGATGAAGCAACAGGCCGAATCCCAGGCTGCGATAGACGCCGAGCGGGACACGCCGTTCTCCTCGAAGGTCCTGTGGAAGCGACTGGAGTTCCCGATGCAGGATCTCGAGCGCTTCCAGGCGACCGCAGGCGCGCCCCGCGACGGACATCGGTTCGTTCGCACTCTCGGTGACCATCGCCAGATCCGCGTGAAGTTTCGCGAGGCGATTGGACAATCGGGCGATCTTCTCTGGCAGGTCCCGAAGATTAAGGCGAGCGACATACTGCTCATCCATGTGGTTCTTTCTGAGGACCGCCAGCCGTTGCAATTCGGCATCCGCCTCGGCCAGCGTCAGCACGGCCGGGTTGCCCGATGCAATCGCCTTGACCTCGGCATACGAGAGCTCCTGGCCGCCCACATCCTCGGCACGCCGGACCGTGCAGTGACCGGTGATGACCTGCCCGATGAATCGCGCTTTGGTTTCCAAGGCCTGCCACATGTAGGCGTCAAAAGAGCCTTCAGTCACATAGCGATAAATGGCGACCTCCGCATTCGTATTCCCCTGTCGAAGAATGCGCCCATCACGTTGTTCGACTTCCGCCGGCTTCCAGGGCGCATCCAAATGATGCAGCGCCGCCAGATGCCGCTGCACGTTGGTGCCGGTGCCCATCTTCTGCGTGCTGCCGATCAGTACACGCACGGCGCCGCTTCTGACCTTCTCGAACAGCGCCTGCTTCTTGGCGTCGGACTCGGCATCGCCGATCGATGCGATCTGATCGCGAGGGATGCCGTGCTCAACGAGTTTTTCGATGATGTCCTGGTAGGCCGAATATCCCCAGGGCGTCGGATGGACACCCATGTCGCAGAAGACTAGTTGCGTGCCGCGCGTCGCGGCCGTGCGATTCCAGATTTCGGTGACGTTGGAAGCGAGATGATTGATTTTCGATTCACCCGCGTCTGCGGCGGTCGCCGAGAGCATTCGGGGATCCAGCGCCAATTTGCGGCCGTCCGTTGTGATGTTCAGCGCGTTGTCCTCGCGCGGGTCGACTTTTTCGGTCTTGAGTCGCTCATATCGCCGGACCAGTTCGTCCTGCAGGACCTGCTGCTCGGCGGACATGGGGCAGGCGACGACGATGGCCTTCCCGGTCTCCAGTTTCGGGGTTGGTAGTTTGAGCATCTCGGCCGTCTGAACATCCGAGAACGCCCGGAACATCTGCTGCAATTCCGGCAGGTTGGTGAATTTCGCGAAGCGGCTCCGCGGTCGCAGCGACGCGCCGTCCGGCGAAATCTCCATGGTGTCGATGACTTCACCGAATGTGGCCGCCCAGGCGTCGAAGTGGTCCAGCCCCCTGCTCTTCAGTCCCTCAGGATCGAGGAACCGCTGCATCGTGTACATCTCGACCATGGTGTTGGAAACGGGCGTGCCCGTTGCAAATGTGACACCGTGGCCGGGATGCTGCTCTCCCAGATAGCGGGCCTTCATGTACACGTCGAAGGCGCGTTCGCTGCCGCCGGTCTGGATGCCGGCGACGCGCTCCA
>CALLKH010000562.1 GCA_938008425.1 uncultured Planctomycetaceae bacterium
GTCGCATGAAAAAGTTCTTCACCCATCCCTGGAGCGGATAAATTCCGAATGCCGCTGAGATGCCGACTGCCGCATAAAACCAATTCTGGCCCTCCCATGAATTCGAGCCCAGGTAGAGTATGACCGCGCTGACGGCCGATATGCAAAGCATGATAAATGGAACAGTCCTGAACAGTGGGCGGCGGCCTTGCATATTGAGGTGAGATCTTATCGCGGAGTATTCCGGGAGGGCAACGCCGATCTCATTCGGGCTGGCATTCGAGGAAAAACGGAGCCCCGAGATCTGCTCGGGCTCGGCGTGCGCGGAGTAAGAAATCTTACAGGCAGCCGTGCGAGGCCGGCAATGAAGAAGGCCCTTCGCGCATCCATCCGTTGGCTCAGACAAATACTCCGCGAAGAACCTGTCCTTCGTGAACACAAACGGAACGGGGGGCGCTCTGCTCTGATCGTCCTGAACAAATCCGCTTTCACGTCCCTGTGTCGTCAGGACTCGTTCAGTCCACCTTGCAGATTCCGCCCACTTTTCGCCCGGACCCGCACACCTTACAATTCCCGAATCAGCGATGGAACCCGATACGATCGAAATCAAGAACGCCCGCGAGCACAACCTTCAGAGCGTGTCGCTCTCGCTGCCGCGAAACGCGCTGATTTGCTTCACCGGCGTCTCGGGCAGCGGCAAGAGTTCGCTGGCCTTCGACACGCTCTACGCCGAGGGTCAGCGGCGATACATCGAATCCCTCTCCAGCTACGCCCGCCAGTTCATGGGCCAGATGCAGAAGCCGGACTGCGATCTCATCACCGGCCTTTCGCCCTCCATCGCCATCCAGCAGAAGACCACCGGCTGGAACCCGCGATCGACCGTCGGCACCGTGACGGCCATTCACGATTTTCTTCGCGTGCTTTACGCCCGCGTCGGCGTGCAGCATTGCACCCAGTGCGATCGGCCGATTTCGGCCCAGACCAGCGAGCAGATCGTCGCGGGAATTCTCAGCCATTTTGGCGGTGTCGATGCAGCGCAGGCCCGGGCGGGGGGCGACGAGCGGAAGCGCGAATCGAACCGGGTGCTGATTCTCGCCCCGGTTGCGCGAGGGCAAAAGGGTGAATTTCGCGACCTGTTCGAGGATCTCATTCGCGCCGGGTTTGTTCGCGCCCGCGTCGATGGCGAAGTCGTCGCGCTGACCGACGACCTCGCACTTGAGAAAAACCAGCGGCATGACATCGAAGTGGTCGTCGATCGGCTGGCCGTCTCGGCGGAAAGTCGCTCGCGCATCGCGGAGGCCGTGCAAAGCGCGCTCGGCGTAGGCAAGGGTACGCTCGTCGTCGCGCCGATGGAGGCGTCGCCGGCAGATGCCGCGAATTCGCCCCAAGCGGGTGACGACGTTGCCGGGGCCGCAAAACGCCGAAAGAAGTCTTCAAGGCGAAAGGCGAATTCGGGCCCGGCCGGCGGCGCATCAACTGCTTCGCCAACGCCCGAGCGGATCTACTCGTCGCAATACGCCTGCACCGCGTGCGGCATCTCATTCGAACCGCCGTCGCCGCAGCTCTTCTCGTTCAACTCGCCGGCCGGAATGTGCCACGGCTGCGACGGCCTCGGCGAACTCTTCGATTTTGATCCGGAGCTGCTTGTGCCCGATCCCTCGCTCGGGTTCCTCGCCCCCTGCATCGCGCCGATGCGAACCGCGCCCGGCAAGTGGCGGCGGCACATTTATGACGGCGTCGCCAAGGCCGTCGGGTTCGATCTGCGCCTGCCCTGGAAGGACCTGCCGAAGAAAGCGCGCGACGCGCTGCTCTATGGCACCGGTGATCGGCACATCACGTTTACCTGGGGCTGGTCCGGCGGCGCCTGGAAGCACGGCGGCACCTTCGAGGGCGTCATCGCCGAGCTTCGCGACAAGTACCGAAAGGCGAAGGCCGGGTTCGTTCGTTCGTATTACGAGAAGTACATGCGACGCGGACCGTGCCCCGACTGCCGCGGGGCGAAGCTGAACGTGCAGGCGACGGCGGTGCGATTGCCGCTGGCAGGCGGCGCCGATGATTCAACGGGAAAAACCGCGTCCCGGCGGCGAACAGCCGCTGGAAGAGGCGCCGGCCTGCGCAGGTCGCGCTCCAAGGCATCCGGCGCGAGTGTTCCAATCGCTTCACCGAATATCGTCGAACTCTGCTCGATGTCGGTCGCTGAGGCCTACGAGGCGATCGGCCGGCTTGCACTCTCGCCGGTGCAGCGGATCATCGCGGAGGAGGTGCTCAAGGAGGTTCGGGCGCGGCTGGAGTTCTTGCTGAACGTCGGCCTGCATTACCTCTCACTGGATCGCTCCGCCCCATCGCTCAGCGGCGGCGAGCTTCAACGCATCCGCCTTGCCGGCCAGATCGGCTCCGGGCTGGTCGGTGTGCTCTACGTACTCGACGAACCCTCGATCGGCCTTCACCCGCGCGACAACAGGAAGCTCCTCGAAAGCCTCGAACGCCTCCGCGACATGGGCAACACCGTCATCGTCGTTGAACACGACGAAGAGACCATGCGGGCGGCCGATTACATCGTCGATTTCGGCCCCGGTCCAGGTGTACGCGGGGGAGAGGTCGTCGCGGCCGGCGACTTTGAAACCATCCTCGCCGAGGATCGATCGATCACTGGCCAGTATCTCTCAGGTGGTCGAGAAATCGAAGTGCCCAAGGCGCGACGCCCGGTCACCCGTGGCCCTGCCGCAGAGAATTCCATGAAGCCCAAACGCCCCCGTCGTCGCGGAAAGTCGTAACGCGAATAACGATCGAGACTCTCCCTAACTCTCCATTCTCAACTCTACATTCAAAGAAAAAGCCCCGAACCGCATGTCACGATTCGGGGCTTAGAGTTGTAAGTGTCCTCGTCAGTGAGACCGTGGTCTCACGCGGCGATTACTTCCGCGATCGCGGCATTCGGGTTCGCCGTCGCATCAGCACGATGCCGATCATGGCGAACGGCATCATCGCTGCCGCGGGGGCCGCCGGGCACATCGCGCCACCGTCGGCACATCCCGGAATCGGTCCCGGACCCGGTCCGCCGCCGCCGGTGCTCGGATCGCAGACGTCGCCGATGCCGTTGGCGTTGGAGTCTTCCTGACCGGGGTTTGAGCGGTCCGGACAATTGTCTTCACAATCCACGACGCCGTCGTTGTCGCGATCGTCGTCCGGAATGTTGCAACCGCAGACGCCCGGGGCCGTCTTGCCGGCATCGAACGGACAGCCGTCAAGGGTGTCATCAACGCCGTCACCGTCGGTATCCGGCGGTCGCGGCGTGAAGATCACGCAGTCCGGCACACCGTCGCCGTCGCGATCCTGATCGGAGAAGCCGCAACCGCAGACACCCGGTTCGCGCTTGCCCGCATCATCCGGACAATTGTCGCAGGCGTCGCCGAAGGCATCGCCGTCGGCATTGCTCTGATCGGTGTTCGGCGTGTCAGGACAGTTGTCACAGGCATTACCGATTCCGTCATTGTCCGAATCAGGCTCGTTCAAGACGCTGGTGTTGTTCGGACAGACGTCGCAGACGTCTCCGATTCCGTCATTGTCCGCATCAGCCTGGTTCGGATTGGCGATCTCCGGGCAGTTGTCGCACAGATCCGGGATGCCGTCACCATCGGCGTCGCCGCCCTGGTTCGGGTTGAAGTTGAACGGGCAGTTGTCGCAGACATCGCCGATGCCGTCACCGTCGGTGTCGAGCTGGTTCTGGTTCGGAATGAGCGGGCAGTTGTCCAGATCATTCGGAACGTTGTCACCATCTCGATCGGGATCGCACGGATCGCCGATGCCGTCGTTGTCGAAGTCGGCCAGGTTCTCATTGGTGATGTTCGGGCAGTTGTCGCAGGCGTTACCGAGGGTATCGCCGTCGTTGTTTTCCTGACCCGGGTTCGGCGTATTCACGCAGTTGTCATCACTGTCATCGACATCATCACCGTCGGAATCGGGAGGATCGACGCAGACCGTAGTCTGTGCCGTTCCCGTCACATCCTGTCCGGTGGGGCTTGCCATCGGGTTGACAGCCGTCAGGGTTACCGTGGTGCCGGTCGGACACGGGAATTCGGCGATGTAGGTGTGTTCAACCTGAATGCCGGTTCCCATGGTTCCGTCACCGAAATTCCAGTTGTAGATGATGTTCGGGTTGTTGAGATTGCCGTTCTGATCGCGAGTCTGCGACGCGTCGAAGATGACCCGCAACGGAACGCGATTCTTCGGATTCGTGCCGGTGCCGTCCGCATTGTCCGGGAAGATCACGTTGATGGACGGCGAAAGCCGCGGCACCACCGTACCACCCTGGACGAAGATCGACGGACTGTACGCCGACTTCCCCGTCGTGATGAAGGTGAATCGATCGGGGTTGTTGCCGTTGTCGTCAAAGAAGCTGTGGACGCGGTAGCTGATGCCCGTCCCCAGCGGAACGGTCGGCGTTCCCACGAGATAGAGGGTGTGGTTGTCCGGCACCTCATCAATGACGTGGAACGACGATTGGCCGTTGACCTCGATTCGAACGCGATCCGTTTCCTTGAAGGTCGTGGCCACAAAATTCGCGTTCGGATCGACGAGCTGGATTCGACCGTTCGGCGCGACGGTGATGTCGCCAACGCCCGTGATCGCCTCCGACAGAATTCGGAACTTGATTGCGCCGTCGTCGGAGGTGTAGAGCTGGCCGGTGGTCGCCAGATTCGTCTGCGGGAATTCCTTGAGGCCGACGAATTGGGTCACGCTCCAGATTTCCTGGCCTGGAATGGTGTCGTCAGCACAACTGACGCGCCACAGACCGAGCTTGGATTTGTTGATGTCGACGACGACTTCGGTGTTCGCATTCGCCGGAAGTCCCGTGTTCTCCGGATCCTTCTTGAAGCGTCCGCGACCACGATTGTCGAGATCCGCGCGGGCCGCCGAGACGAGGGGATCGACTCGACCGTCAACGCCGGGTCCCGGGACCAGTCGGGCGAAGAAGTGGTAGTTGCCGTCCGGCAGCGGTGAGAGCGGGACAGCGAACTGCTGGGCGACGAAGCCCGGGGCCTTGACCGCCGGCGTATTAATTCGCCGCGAAGAACCGTCGGGACTCGTGGTTTCGTAACCGGAATCGTTGTCATCCCAGTAGAACTCGATTCGAGTTCCGCCGTCCTTATCCCACGCCTCGTAGCCGATCAGGTAGTTGCCCGAAACGACCGAGCCGCCCGGCGGGTTGACGAATTCAAGTTCCGGAACCACGCGCGGATTCCAGTGGAACAGAACCTGCGAGAAATTCGGGAAGTTGAGGAAATTGCGAATCTCGATGCCGGTTCGCACCTGGCCGTACCAGCGTGATGCCGGGACGGTGTCCTCGGTCCACTCGGTCCGGCCCGAAGTGCCGGGGAAAGGATCGCCGGCGTCGCCGAAGCTCTGGCCGTTTTCGAGCAGCATCTGGCCGTCGGCCTGAACGATGACGTACGCAAAGTGCGTGCCGACACGCTGCTGGAGCGGGAACGACTCAAAGTTGCCGCTGAAACCGCCGAAGTTCTGGCCGAAGTCGGTGTGCATGATCATCACACCATCGCCCGGCAGGGTCTGCGAGAAGTTGATTCTGGGCGGAATCGGATCCACGCGCGTCAGGCGCCAGAAGTAGAACCGCTCGCCGGCGACCGCCGGATTCTGCACGTAGTAGACGGAGTTGGCCGGGTCGAAGGCGTAGTCCGTCAGGGTGACGGGTACGTCCGCGAACGGAACCACGACGTCGAGCACGTCATGGGCATCGATCCAGGGTTCGTGATCGGTGCCGAGACTGCATTCGCCCCTGCCGAATTCCTTCAGGAACGGCGAAGGATGAACGAGACCGCCGGCCATGATGTCCCAGTTTCCGACCGGGCGATTCTCAATGCCGTTGATGTACACGTCGTAGTCGTACAAGTCGGGGTAGCCTTCCCAGACGTGCAGCCACTCGTGGGCCATCAATCCGATGGCAAAGTCCTCGGACGCCGCGACGTCGCCGTTCTCACCGACCGCATCGAGCGCGGTCGCAAAGTCTGAGATTCGCATTGGAGAAATCGGCAGGGTGGTCGGATCATTGTCTTCGACGACGTTGATCGTATCGCTCATGTCGGGCGCGGCCAACTGGAACAAGCCGCGGCCGCCCGGCGCCAGGCCGTCCTGGTAGAGACCCGCCGGCACAAAGGTGGTCGCATGGAGATAGTTCACCGTGCTCGGATTGAGCTGGCCGATTCCGGTCGTGGTGTTGATCCTGATGATCTCACCGGAACCGTGGACGCCGGTTGCCCAGAGCGTGTCGGTCGATGAGTCATATCCAAGTCCGCGAATGTCGGAGAATCCGATCGGAACGCCGCTCGCGGGCATGGCGGCGCCCGTGGTGGTGTTGATGATCAACAGAATTCCAACTGTGGAATCGACACCGTAGAGGATGTTGTTGTTGGGATCGAACGCGAGCCCCTGAACGTCGCCGAATCCGAGGGGACCGACGGCCGTCGCGACACCCGTGTTGGTGTCGATCGTCAGAAGCTGGTCCGTGGTGGTATCGCTGCCGTAGAGCGTTCCGGTGTTCGGATCGAAGTCCAGGCCGTCGATGTTGTCGAAACCGGTCGGGCCGATTTCGGTGGGGATCCAGATGCCCTGCATGGCGTCGAACTCGGCCATGAGCAGCACATCCAGCGTCGTATCCGTTCCGAAGAATCTCAGCACCGGGCCGGACGTAATGTCAAACGCCAGACCGTTGACACTCGTATAGGTCTCGCCGAAGAAGCCTGCCGCGCCGGACTGGCCGCCCGCGCCGACGGACCCGACGTTCAGGAATGAACCGCCGGTTCCCGGAACGCTGCTTCCGAAGAATCCGTCGAAGAGCATTGCAAGGCCTTCATGCAATGTGCAAACCGGTCGAACGCGCATGATCACGTCGTCCCAGTCCACGGTCGTATCCAGCGCCGCGATGGTGTCCTCGACCAGTCGGGTTCGATTGAACGGGTACTCGCTGCCGTCGCCGCCGTCGTTGGGCGTGCCGGGGCTCAAGTCGATGGCGTAGTTCTCGGTTCCGGCATTTCGAACTTCGCCGAGGTCGAGCAAACCGTCGAGGTTGAAGTCTCGCTTCAAAACGCCGCCGGGAATGGGTGCTCCATCCGCATCGAACCAGGGACCGTCCTTGCACCAGGTCAGCCATTCGATGGTCACCTGATTTCCAGCGTCGAATCCGTTGGCACCGTGAACGCGGAACGCCAGGGGGCCGCAGGCCGGTACGATCATGTCGCCGCTGGAAGAGGGGCCGGAAGGCAATGAGTTTCCGATGTCTTCGCCTGAATTCGATTCGTTTCGCGTCGACGTGACTTCGCCGAAAGCGAGATCGCCGCCGCCGAGCAGACCCGACGGGCGCCGGGCGTGATACATGGACGAGGCGAGGTCGTCGAACTCAGCCGGGCCGTCGTAGTAGTCGAACGCGCCGTCGTTGTTGGTGTCGAGTC
>CALLKH010000563.1 GCA_938008425.1 uncultured Planctomycetaceae bacterium
GACGTGGCGCAACGCCGGGCCATTCTGATTTGCACGTGCGCCGTCGTGATCTCGGAAGCCGTGTATCTTCGCTTCCCGCTCGAGATGGGCTATCTGCTCCCGATTCTTCCCTTCTCGCTGATTCTGTTCGGCATTGGGCTCAAACGGCGCCCGAGGATTCTTGCAACCTTCCTGGTGCTTCTTGTCTGCTACCACTTCGTCTCAATTCTCCTCATCCGCCCGGACAACCCCGACAACGCGACCAGTGGCTCCATGACCTTTCAGCTCCAGCCGGGCTATACGATTCAGTTCATGACTGAACGGCTGCACGGATCCGCCGGCTTCTATTTTCGATGAAAGCAAGATGTTGACATGAGCCAGGAATGAATTCAGGGGCGATGTGATCTCGCGCCCGGCAAGCATCAGGCTACTGATGTGGTCGAAGCTCGCCCGAATCCAGCGACTATCCGCCCAACTGCGACATCTGGCGGTTGCCGAAATAGGAATGCACTTCGGGCTTGAACGCCACGCAGTCGATGAACGCCCGGTGCAGCGCCACCTGCGAATCGTCCGCCGGCATCTCCCGCACGAGCGGCCGCAGCTCTACCTCGCCGCCGTCGAACAGGCAGCTCCGAAGCTGCCCCTCGGCCGTCAGGCGAAGCCGGTTGCACGTGGCGCAGAACGGCTTGGACATGGCACTGATGAAACCGATGCGGCCCTTCGCGCCGGGCAGCCGATGCACGACGGCCGGCCCCTCGCCGGAGTCGCGCGTGGTCGATTCGATCGGGCCGAGTTCGCGCTCGATTCGCACGCGAATTTCAGCCTCACTGATGAACCGCTCCTCATACTCCCCGCCGAGCGCCGTTCGCCCCAGCGGCATGTACTCGATGAACCGCACGGTCATATCGGTGTCCATCGTGAGCCGGGCGAATTCGGCGAACTCTTCGTCGTTGATTCCGCGCATGGCGACACAGTTGATCTTCGGATGTCGAAACCCGGCGTCGCACGCCGCTCGAATTCCGCGCCACACGGCATGAATATCCGCGCCGCGGGTGATGGTCGAAAATCGCCCGGGGTCGAGCGTATCCAGGCTCACCGTGAGTCGATCCAGGCCGGCCGACTTCAGGGCGGCCGCCGACTCGTGAAGCAAGGAGCCGTTCGTCGTCATGGAGAGTTCAACATCATCGTCCAACCCTCGAAGCATCGCGACGAGGCGCGGCAGGTCGTGCCGCACCAGCGGCTCGCCGCCCGTCAGCTTGAACCCGCGAATGCCGTGCCCGTAGGCCGCCCGGGCGATTACCACGATCTCCTCAAACGACAACAGCGAATCGCGCGGCACCCAGTCCAGCTTCTCCTCCGGCATGCAATAGACGCAGCGGAAGTTGCACCGATCGGTCACGCTGATACGCAGCGTTCGAACGGCCGAGATGTGCCGCGGCCCGGTGATGTCCTGAACATCCTCCGGTCGGGCATCGGTCGAAAGCGGAATAATCGGCAGCGCGATGCTCATATTTCGCTATCGTATCGACGCAATCCAAAGGGTCAAAGGAAACCCCTCAGAGTGGCGATGCGTATAAGGATCGGCCGATCTTGAATTGACCCGATGATCGGACCTGCCGAGAATGACCCTTTAGCGTCGATTTCGCCCCCGCACGGCCCCACCGCCGGCGCCTGCGGACCCTGGAAGCCGTTCTCATGGATGGAACTTACTCCCACGCCGGGCGTCCAACTTCACTGGAGGACGCCGCAAGAGCGACGAATTCATCTGCCGCTTCGGCCGACGATTCGGCGCTGATCGAGGCGTGCCGCAGGGGTGAGTCGTCCGCGTACGGCGAATTGGTTCGCCGGTATCAGGACCGCGTGTTTAATCTGTGCATGCGGATGACCGGCAGTCGCGAGGACGCCGAGGACCATACGCAGGAGGCGTTCGTCAAGGCGTTTCAATCGCTGGACCGATTCGCGGAACGGGCGAAGTTCTACACGTGGGTGTTTCGAATCGCGGTGAATATCGTGATCAGCGCGAGGCGAAAATCAGGGCGGCACAGCACCTATTCGCTCGACGCCGCGCGGGCCGCCAACGACGACGGCGAATCGACGTCGCTCTCCGCCGGCCTGCGATCGACCGATACCGCTCCGGATGACGTCGCCCACAACCGCGAGCGCGATCGGCTGGTGCTGGCGGCGCTGGACGGCCTGGACGAGGAACAACGGTCGATCATCGTGCTGCGTGACATGGAGTCGCTGAGCTATGATGAGATTGCCGACATACTGGATGTGCCGACCGGGACGGTGAAGTCGCGGTTGCATCGTGCACGGCTGGTTCTGCGTGACCGGCTCGCGCCGATATTAGGGATGGATTAGACCGACATGGACGCCCAGAAGCTCGAACAACTCAGCGCCTATCTCGACGGCGAACTGACCGCCGCCGAGCGCGCGGACGTCGAGCGCCTCCTCGCCGGCGATGCGGAAGCGCGATCGCTGCTGGCCGAGCTGAAGCAGGTCTCGCGACTGGTCTCTTCCGTGCCGCGCGATGCGGCGCCGGGCAACCTGGCGGACCTCGTGACGGCGCGAATGGAGCGGGAATCGCTGATCGGCGAGCCGTCGCGCGAGAGCTCCGCGGCGCTCACCCTGCTTCGATGGTCACGGCCGCTCACGATGGCGGCGTGCCTGGCGATCGTCGGTACGGTGGGCTGGCTGGCATGGCCGACGTTGACGACCGGTCCGCAGAAGCCTGCGTCTGTGATGACCGAATCAGTCGTGCGAAATGATTCGGGCGCGCTCCCCAACGGAAAAGTGCCGTCCGCTGATGGCAAGGAAGGCGCATTCAAGGATTCCGGCGATGCGCTCGTTGCGGTTGGAAGTGCGCCGATTGATCGAAAGGGTCATGATCTCGACGCGGCGGGTGAATCCGTCGCGATGGCAACTCGGACCGCGCCGGGCGCCGCACGGGAGCGACTCGACTCGACCACTGGGCTCGCGGTCTCGCCCACCGCGGAACAGCCGGATGCCGGCACGCCAGGCGCGGCGTTGATGGTACGTGACGCTGACGACGACTCGGCTCGCGAAGAGGCGCTGTCCGATTTCGCCCACGCCCCGATCGAGACGCTCCTCGCTCAGAACCGTCTCACCAATTACGCGATTCAGACGGCCGATGAGTCTTCGTTCGGCAACTCCCTCAAGGTTGAAGTCTCCGATCCGGAGGTCGCCGTTCAACTGGCGTCGCTGATCCAGACCAACATGGCGGCCAACTTTGTTCAGGAGCTCAGCACCATTCCGCCGCAGGAAGTCGTTGAAGCCGGCCAGACGTTCTATTTCGCGCGCACTGATTCACGGGGCGCCGAGAAGAGAACCGCCGATGAGGCCCGTCCCACAGCCGCATTCACACGCGATAACCCACCCGAGGCCGGGGCTTCCGGGGAGGACGAAGCGTTTTTCTGCGTGTTGAACGTTCCGCGCGAGCAGGCCGTGCCGCTACTGGAGTCGTTGAACCGCGTCGTTGAAGAAAACTCGGCGACCGCGGAGTGGACGTCCAACGACGCCCGCGTCTCGCCCGAAGAGGTGCCCAGCGCCGTCTTGCAGCAGGCGGCCTTGAACACCGCCCATCGCGTCACACCCAATGCATCAGTGTGGGGGCCGCCATCATCACGCCAGGGACTCTTTATCGCCGAACCGGATTCCAGCGCCGAGAAGGTTGCAGCCGCCACAGCCAACGGCGAGCCCTCGAAGCAAGCCGTCGACAAATCCGAATTGGGTGGTGAGGTGAAAACTGCACGCCGGGCCGGCAACGACTCTGAAATGGAATTCGACGACGAAGAGAAAGTTGCAGTTGCTCACGATCCCGATCAGCGCGGGCGAGCCCTCTCCGAGACCGATCGCGCCGAGCAGGGTAAGAAATCTCAAAGCGACGGCGACGGTCCTGAGTCAGACTACGCCGGGAGTTCCGGCACACGAGTCGGCCGCTCCGTCGGCCAGCCGGTGACGGCCTCTGCGAAGAAAGAGAACAACCAGGCTCCTACAGATGCCTCCTGCAAGAATCCAAACGAGTCTTCCGACAATCTGGCGACCTCGAAGCCTGTTCAACATCCCGGCCTCGCCGGCGGCCGGCAACTTCGAGGCAGGCCGACGGAGGATGAAGCACGCCAGAACGACGACTCTCGAAAGCTGACGTCGGCCGGTTATGTCGGCTTCTCCGGCGGCGGTGAGGCCGGAGATGACCGGCAGGTTTCCAAGAAGGCCGTGAAAACGGCAGCCTCTCGACCCGTAGAGGAGATGATCACACTGGCCATCTCGCTGCGCACCAACCGAGCCTTGCGGCCGGCTCAACCCACCGGCTCCACGAATGAGATAATGCGTTCGCCGCGCGTGCCCGTCGGCGCCAATCAGGCCGCCACACTGAGACGTGCCTCATCCCAGCCAACCGATTCAATTGAAGTCGGCAAAGAGTCTGGCCAGCCCGCATCACCCACCACCCAGTCCACTTCGTCGAAACCGTCGGACGCGGAGCGCGATCGTGAGTAACGACGCCTCCGACAAGCCCGACCCGAAGGGAAAAAAAGGGCCGCGCAAGGTCCGCGTCGATTTCCGAAAGAATCGCGGGAAGCTCAGTCGCAACAACAAGGAATGGGACCGCCTCTATCGCGAGGGTGACCAGCGTCACGAGGATGTCACCAGTTCCGAGAGCGTGCGGGCCAAGGGCGATCTCTCGCGTAAACGCACCATCATCGTCAACGATGAATCGGAGGCGGCGCTGAAGCGCGGCACCGTCGTGCGCGTCCGCGGACTGCTCGCCGAGGTGGATGAAAACGGTCGGCTCTGGGCGTGCACGGTACGACAGGTGCTACGCAAGCGGCTGAGTCAGGAGCGCCACCCGATCACAGTCGGCGATCGAGTCGGTTTCGCCCCGGTCGAGTCGGCCGGCGCCGTCTCGCAGCAGGTCAGCGATGATCAGATTCTTCCCGAAGGCGTGATCGACGCCGTCGAGCCGCGCACCACCACGCTTATCCGCCACTACGAACGCAAGCTTCAGGCCATCGCGGCCAATGTCGACAACGTCATCATCGTCGTGGCCGCGGCCAATCCGACACTTCGGCCCCACCTCGTGGATCGCTACATCGTGGCCGTTCACCAGGGCGAGATGCGGCCGGTGATCTGCATCAACAAATCGGATCTCGACGAGACCGGTGAGGCCGCGGCGCTTGTCGAGGAGTACCGGCGCATCGGCTACACATCGATCCTCACCTCCGTGAAGAACGGCGTCGGCATCGAGGCGATGATCGACGTTCTGCGCGATCAGACGAGCGTCCTTGTCGGCCCCAGCGGCGTCGGCAAGAGTTCACTTCTGAACGCGATCGATCCGGAACTTCGACTGAAGGTCGGCGGGCTCAGCGATCTCGAACGCGGCCGGCACACCACGACCACGGCCTCGCTCATTCGCTGGCGATTCGGCGGTTACGTGGTCGACACGCCCGGCATGCGGCAGTTCGACATCGCCGAGATTGAGTCATCCGAACTGGAGGCGTTCTTCATCGAGTTTCGCGACCGCGTGCGCGACTGCAAGTTCCCCAACTGCTCGCACACCATCGAGGAAAACTGCGCGATCCGCGCGGCCGTCGAAAGCGGCGACATCGACGAACAGCGGCACGACAGCTACGTTCGCATGTACGAAGAGTGCCGCGAAAAGGAACGGGACCGGTATACATGATGCCGCGTCAGAGTACAGTCGTCATTTCGCAGCAGTGAATCAAAGCTGCAATAGCGGCCAGCGCATCAAATCCGCGCGAGCGGCGTGCGCATCAAAGCCGCGGCAGCGGCGAAAGAATGTAGCCCACGGCAACGCCGTGGGTCCGGACGGCGAGGAAATCTCAGCCCCAGCGGGGCGAAAGAAAACCGATCCGCGACACAGATCTGAAATCCGTGAGACCTAGATCTTCCAATCCCGCCGACGTGCAATCATCTAGAACACTACCCAGTGTCTCGCCAAACCTCTGCCGCCGTTGACAACGCCCGCGCCCCATCTCTAATGTCCCCTTCGAGTTCTATCGAAGGGACAACCTCCACCCGTGAGCAACGCGCCAAAAACCGGCACGCCCTCCGCACCACCGCCGATGCGAATCGGCCCGATGGTCTGGATCTGCACCCTCGCCCTGACGGTCGGCCTCATCGCCATCGCTTCAACAAACGCACTGCGCGCCGTAGCAACTCACGGACTCACGACACTGTTCGTCATCGCCTCCGCCGCCGGGCTGGGTGTCTCGATCACCCGTGCATTACGCCTCAATCGCGCGCCGCGACGTTGGCGGGTTTTCTTCGCCCTTGGATTCGGACACGGCGCCCTGTCGCTGATTGTGCTTGCCCTGGGCAGCGCCGGGCTGCTCAATCGCACGTTGTGGTGGACACTTCTCGGTCTCTTCTTCGCGTCAGGCGTTGCCCAAATACGATCATTCGTGAAGCCGAGCGCCGAGGACCACGCCCCGGGCGAATCTGCGTCGCCACTGTCATGGCTCTGGCTGACTCTCGCCCCCTTCGCCGCAGCCGTCCTGCTGATCGCCACCATGCCGCCCGGCATTCTCTGGCCCAGCGAGGGCGGCGGCTACGACGCCCTTGAGTACCACCTCGGCGCTCCGCGAGACTACTACGACGCCGGCCGCATCGCCTACCTGCCGCACAACATCTACAGCAACTTCCCTTTCAACATGGAAATGCTCTATCTCCTCGCGATGGTGCTTCATGGCGATCCGATTCACGCGGCCGTCACGGCCCAGCTCATCCATGCGGCGTTCGCGATTATGGCCGTCGGTGGCGTGTGGCTCGCGGGAAGAGAGGTCAGCCGCGGCGCCGGCATCGTCGCCGCGGTTTTCGCCGGCACGACGCCATTTCTGTTCTATCTCAGCGGTCTCGCTTACGTCGAACACGGACTGCTCCTCTACTCCGCACTCGCGCTCGCCTGTCTCATCCGCGCGCTAAAGGCCGATTGGCCGCCGCTCAACTGGGCCCTCGCGGCCGGCCTCTTCGCCGGATTCGCCTGCGGCTGCAAGTACACCGGCGTCGCCGCCACGTTTCTGCCGGTTCTGATCGTGCTGGTTTTTTACTCGGCACGTCGCAGCGGAAAACAATTCGGTTCCCCGGTAGTCTTTGTGATCGGTGCACTCATCGCCATGTCGCCCTGGCTCGTGAAGAACACGCTGGCCACAGGCAACCCTGTCTTCCCGCTCGGCTACTCCGTCTTCGGCGCCAAGGCCGGCGTCTGGGATGACCGCCTCGCCGACCAGTGGCATCGCGGACACCTGCCGGCCGAAAAGGATCGAACGCTGGCCGGACGAACGCATCGCCTCGGCATCCAGATTCTCTGGTCACCCTTTTTCGGCCCGCTGGTCGTGATCGGAGTCGCGGCCGGCGTCGCCCTTCCATTCCTGCGGAGACGCAGCACCGCGAAGACCTCGGAAACCAATGAGCCCGATGCTGCAACGCCGGCGCTGATCCTGTGCGGATCGATGATCCTCATCGGAACGGCCGTCTGGTTCGGCTTCACGCATCTCGTCGATCGATTCGCGATCGTCCTGATCGCCCCATGCGCGGTGCTTGGCGGCATCGCCTGGTTTCTGCTGCCTTCCCCCCCGATCAGACGCGTCGCGTTGGCTCTGCCGATACTCGTTGCGATCTACAACGGCGGCGCAATTCCAAGACTTCTCTCGACCGGTCAAATCGAAGCCCCTGCGAACGACGCCGCGACGAGATCAACCGGCATCGACTATCTCCAGGCGGACATCTTCGGCCAGACGGCCATCCTCACCGGCCCCTCGCCGATCGCTCCCGCTCATCTAGGCCGGGTCAATCAACTTCTCCGCGATGGCCGTCGCGTGCTGGTCGTCGGCGACGCGCGACGATTCAACTACGAGCGAGGCGCCGACTACTGCGTCGTTTTCAATCGCAATCCGTTCGCCGAAGCGGCTGAAACCCGCTCGCCCGCCGAATTGGTCGAATGGCTCCAATCGGCCGGATACGACTACCTCTATGTGGACTGGCTTGAGATGCGAAGGCTGCGATCGACCTACGGCTTCTGGGATTCGATCACACCGGAGTTGTTTCGTGATCTGAACGCCGCAGGACTCACGGCCGTCGAGGATTTCAGAATCGAAGCCGCCGGCGGTCCGTACGGAACGCTATTCGCGGTTCCAAATCCGTCATGATTCTCTATGACAACAGGGAGTCGGACGGCTCAGGCATGACGGCCGAACTATATCTGATTTCAATACCCCGTCGGCATCGCCAGCATGAAAAGCCCGAACGCCACCAGCGTTGTCATGCACCCGGCGACGATGGTCAGGCCTGCGACGCTGGCGGACTGGCGGCCGAGGCGCTGAATGCCTTCCGGACCGTTGTGACGGCGGCCGATCGCCGCGGAGACCGACACGCAAATGACGGCGACGAATACACCGTAAAGCTGGCTGAGCAGCGCGGTCGCCATGCCCTGGCCGAGATGCGCCGGATCATCCAGCGCCGCCAGCATCGCGACCAGTCCGACGATCGTGGCCATGAATCCGGCCGCGAGCGCGTACGCCGCCCAGAGGCGGAAGAGTGTCATCGCATCGGCAGCTGTCTCGCTCGGCGTCGGCTGTCGAAAGGCATAGGCAAAGGCGTCAACCAGGCCGGCAGGGCCATAAATGCATGCGAGCAGAATCGGGGGAGCGGCCAGCACCCACACCAGCGCGGGGACGCTGAGAAACGTCATGATTGTGTCGAGCCCGGCCGCCGCACAGATCACCGCGCCGGCCAGCACGAATGCCGCAACGATTCCTCCAAGCACCATGCCGATTCGCGGATGGCGATGCGCGGGAATCCGTGAGCGTGATGCATCTTGAGTGGTAAGCGTCCGGCCGGACTTCAGGCTTTCGGTCTGCATCGTTTCCCCTCCGACGAGCAAATCCGTCTGATTCTCTTGGAGATCGGTTCGAAGTTTCCCGGCCATCACTTCCAATCGGCGTTTGACCCGGGATGGGAGCGGAGGGCAGAATCGACTAACATCACGACCGGAAAGAATCATGGATATGACCGACGACAGGACATCGCCGGAACCGCCTTTGCCCGAGCCGATCACGTTACGCGTCGACCGCTCCAAGGCGCTCGTGCGCGGGCTCTGGCGGCTGGGGATCGCCGGTTGCTGCTTCTGGCTGCTGTACGTATGGGACGTGCGTTGGGAAATTCTCTGGAACACCCAAACCGCGACGTTCTTCGGCCTGGGCATGCTCTATCTCGGACTCGCCGCCATCGCGCTCGCCCTGCTGTTTCCGGGCCTCAAATGGCTGCTGCTCATGGGCTGGCCCGGCCGGCTCGCGATCGAAATCACCACCCGGCACGTCCGCTTCAACCTCGGACCCTACGGCCGTGCCGACCTGGACATGGAGCGCGTGAGCGTCACACCGGATCGAGAGATCGACTCCGACATGCTTGAACTCATGCCCGATGACGCCTTTATGACATGCATGCGGCACCCCGCGTTCGACGGCGACCTCGGCGAGAGAATACAGGTGTTTTCGGGAATTGAATCGGAGCGACTCAACGGCCTGCTGCGACCGTATCTCGTCTGGAAGATGGGTTCGATTTGATTCCGCTCAACTGTTTGAGGGTCGCCGCGGCGGCCGCTTCATCCGCCCCACCAAACTCCGCGGTGACACACTCCAGCCGTCACTCCTCGAGCCGCTTCGCGACAAAACTGCCATCGCCATCGACGACCTCTGCCTTGAAGGTCGGCAGATCGATCCGAAACTTGTAGAACTGCCCCTTCAGCGTGCCGGAAACGGTGGCATCGTCAAACGCGGTGACCTGGATCGAGATGAGCTTCGCCTGGTAGGCGTGCGTTGAGGTAAAGATGCCGTTGCCGCGAAGATCGAGCTTCGAGCCGGACGACAGGTCGATGCTCCTCGACTTCAACTCGGCCCAGCTCGCGGCCCGCTCCGTGCTTGAAATCATGACGCGCGCGCCGAGGGGCCCCGGTTCCGATGAGGCCAGCAGAACATTCATCCACTTCGGCTCGGACTCATCCTTCTCGATACGAAACACCAGGTTGGGAATGACGAGCTCCTGATC
>CALLKH010000564.1 GCA_938008425.1 uncultured Planctomycetaceae bacterium
GAAGCAGCGGTAGGCGTGGTCCGGGCCGCAGACGATCGGCTCGCCGCGGACGTTGAAGCTGGTGTTGATGATGACCGGCGAGCCGGACTTGTCCTTGAACCGCTTCATCGTTTTGTAGAGCCGGGGGAAACGATCGGGGTCGACCGTCTGGACGCGCGCCGAGTAGTCGACGTGCGTGATGGCGGGCACCACCGAACGAATCTGCTTGAGCTTGTCGATGCCCCAGAGGTTGTCGCCGTTGCAGGGAATTCGCTTGTCTTCCTTCACAGGCGCCACCAGCAGCATGTAGGGGCTGTCCTCGTTCGGCCGCATCTCGAAGTAGTCGCTCACGTCCTCGCGCAATACGCAGGGCGCGAACGGCCGAAACGACTCGCGGAACTTGATCTTGAGGTTCATGACCGACTGCATTTCGGTCGACCGGGCGTCGCCGATGATCGATCGCGAGCCAAGGGCACGCGGGCCGAATTCCATGCGGCCCGCCATGTGGCCGATGACCTTCTGCTCCTCGATCGCCTTCGCGACGATGTCGATGACGTCCTCCTCGTTTTCGAAGTAATGGTACTTCGCGCCGACCTTGTCGAGGAAGCGTCGCGTGGTTTCCTTGTCGAACGCGGGGCCTAGGGTTGAACCGGCCTGGGAATCCGGACTGACGACGGTGCGCGGGTTATTCAGAAGCTGGTGCCAGACGAACAGCGCGGCGCCGAGCGCGCCGCCCGCGTCGCCCGCGGCGGGCTGAATCCATATCTTTTCGAACGGGCCCTCGCGAAGAATGACGCCGTTGCCGACGCAGTTCAGGGCGACGCCGCCGGCGAGAACGAGGTTCTTCGAGCCCGTCTCCTTGTGGACGTGCCGCGCCGCGCGGAGCATCACTTCCTCGGTCACGGCCTGGACCGACGCCGCAAGGTCCATGTCCTTCTGCGTGACGTTTGTCTCCGGCTCGCGGGGCGGTCCGCCGAAGAGCTGGTGGAACCGCTCGCTCGTCATGGTGAGCCCTTCGCAATAGTTGAAGTACTTCATGTTCATGCGAAGAGAGCCGTCGGCCTTGAGATCGAGAAGTTCCTTGAGGATCACGTCCTTGTACTTCGGCTCGCCGTAGGGCGCAAGGCCCATGAGCTTGTATTCGCCGGAGTTGACCTTGAAGCCGCAGTAGTAGGTGAAGGCGCTGTAGAGCATGCCCAGCGAATGCGGGAAGTGCATCTCATGGGTCAGTTGAATCCTGTTGCCCTTGCCGTAGCCGTAGCTGGCCGTCGCCCACTCGCCGACGCCGTCGAGCGTGAGAATCGCGGCCTCCTCGTAGGGTGACGGGAAGAAGGCACTGGCGGCGTGGGATTCATGGTGCTCCGGGAAGACGTATCGACCCTTGTAGCCTTTGAGGCCCTTGTCCATCTCGCGTGGAAGGTGCAGCTTCTCCTTCACCCAGAGGGGAATGGCCTGCATGAAGCTCTTGAATCCGGCCGGCGCGTAGGAAACATACGTCTCGAGCAGGCGTTCGAATTTCAGCATGGGCTTGTCGTAGAAGGCGACGTGGTGGAGCTGCTCAGCCGTGATGCCACCTTCCTTGAGGCAGTATGCGATGGCATGTTTCGGAAACCGATGGTCGTGTTTCTTGCGCGAGAACCGCTCCTCCTGAGCGGCCGCGACGATGCGCCCGTCCTGTACGAGGCAGGCGGCGCTATCGTGATAGAATGCGGAGATTCCGAGAATGTTCATCGCTTCTTTTACCCAACAAACGAGTCGAAACGGCACCGTCTGGCGCCTGTGAATCGAAGACCACCAAGTTTACACGGCCGTGCGGGTCGAGGCTAGTCCCGGTGCCGGGCGCAGTCGGAACCGGACGCTCTAAAACGCTCAGAGGGCTGACGTTACGGGAACATCCGCCGCGATGAGCCCCAAATTCACATCTAGCCCGGGGTGAGAGCGGCGTCGGGGGCCGGCGAATGATTCACAGGCGCGGGCAGACTTGGAATCGCTCCATGTTCGCGCAGGAACGCGCCCAACTCCCTGGCGATGATTTCGTTGCCTTTTCGGCTGTAGTGGCCGCTTCGACTGACGTAGAGCGAGTAGAGGTCCGTCGCATTGCTGAAGGTCGGCATCATGTCGTGGAACTGGACTTTCTGCTCACGGAGGAATGCGATCAGGGGCTGATAGTTTAGATCGCCAGTGGACGAATAGCGGCTGACATCACGGGGCGGGGGCAGGATGAGCACCACCGGCTTGAAATCCTGTTGCGTCCCCAGCTCGACGAATCGCCGCACGATCGCCTTCATGATGCCGAACGCCTCGCCGTTTTCCTGATACAGATGGGCATGGGATGGAATGTCCGTCATCGCGATGTGGAGTCGGCTCCACATGAACGGCGCCCGGAAGGCCAGTTGCAATGAAAAGGGAAACTGAATCTCCCAGGGCGAGCCGAAGGTTTCCATTTCTCCGTACCAGCGATCGTGCCCGCGGACGATTTGAAGAAACTCTTCTCGATCGCCCAGCAGAAGCTGCCGGACCCGCTCGGGAGAGTTGAACGGTGCATGCAGTTCGAGAGCGCCATCATTCACGGTGTAGAACGGTTTCGGGGGGCCGAAATTCGACTGGTAGAATCCGCGATAGACCGAGACCACGCGGTTGATGTTCTCCGGTTGAATGCACAGCAGCACCGTCGTCGACGGAACGGCCGGATGCATCTTCTCAAGCCGCATGAGGGCCTGATCGGTGCCATAGCCGCCGACACCGAAGTTGATCACGCCGCAGCCGACCACCGGTTCCAGCAGCGTCGGCCAAGCGTCCGCGACGGGCACTCCATCGCAGAAGGTGTAGGAATCGCCGTAGACCGAGATGGTGTTGGGCAGGTTGGTGAATTCGT
>CALLKH010000565.1 GCA_938008425.1 uncultured Planctomycetaceae bacterium
TTAGCATCCCATCGCAACCAGATTTCGATGATGAAAGGTCGTCCATGTTTCGCGATCAGCGGGTGCTTGTCACGGGGGCTTCGAGCGGAATCGGGCGGGAGCTGGCCCGTCGATTCGCAGGTGACGGGGCCAAACTGATCCTCGTCGCACGAAGGCGGGACCGGCTGGAGGCACTGGCGAATGAACTGGCAGCCTCAATGGCGATGCCTCCGATCGTGGACGACTTGTCCGATCCGTCGGCCTGCGAGCGAATCGTCGGCGAGATTCGCGAACGCGGCGAATTGGTTGATATTCTGGTGAACAATGCCGGTGTCGGCGAGTACGGCGAGTTCATCGACCAGAACATCGACGAACTCGAAAGCATGATGCGGCTGAACATGGTCTCGCTCACCCGGCTGACGCATCTCGTGCTGCCCGGGATCGTCGCCAGAGGCGGCGGCCGCATTGTCAACATCGCCAGCACGGCGGCGTATCAGCCGACACCTTTCATGGCGGCGTACGGCGGTACAAAATCCTACGTGCAGAGTTTTTCCCTCGCGCTCTGGTACGAACTCCGGAAGAAGGGAATCAAGGTGACGTGCATCTGCCCCGGGCCGGTGAGAACGGAGTTCTTCGACCGCGGCGGGCTGGAGCGTCAGAAGGCCGAATTCCAGAGGACCGCGATGTCGGCCGAGGTCGTGGCGGAAAAAGCGTATCGCGCGATCGTTCGCGGGCGATGCAATTATGTACCCGGCGTCTTGAACAAAATCGGGGCCGTGCTTCAGCGGTTCGCGCCGCTAAGATTCGTCACGCGAATGACGGGAAAGCTGCTTCGACCCGTGCAGGGCGCGTGAGTCGCGCCGCCGGAGGGTAAGAATGGAGCGCGGCTTGACGGAGCCGCGCAAACAGGGTTGCAATAGCCCGCAAGTTGCACCCGACCGAAAGAACCTGAATGGAAATCTGGCTCTGGATAGGATTCATCACGCTCGTCCTGGGCTTCCTCGCCCTCGACCTCGGCGTCTTCAACAAGACGGAGCACGTCATCTCGACCTCCGAGGCGCTCGTCTGGACCGCGCTCTGGGTGGTTCTCGCGCTCGCGTTCAACGTGCTCGTCTATCAGATGTACACCGATCACTGGCTCGGCATCGGCCTGGAGATCGGGCATCAACTCTCCGGGAAAGATGCCGCGCTTCAGTTCTTCACCGGCTACATCCTGGAGAAGTCGCTCAGCCTCGACAACATCTTCGTCATTGCCGTCATTTTCAATTACTACAGCGTTCCGCCGCTCTATCAGCACCGGGTACTCTTCTGGGGCATTCTCGGCGCGCTCATTCTGCGCGGCCTCATGATCGCCCTCGGCGCGACGCTGGTGGAGACGTTCTCCTGGATCAACTACGTCTTCGGCGGGATTCTCATCATCACGGCCGTCAAGATGCTGATCACCGGCGATGAGAAGATCGATCCGGAGAAGACGATGCTCGTCAGGACCGCCCGCCGGCTGATGCCCGTCACGCCGGATTACGTGGGGCGTGCGTTCGTGACGAAAATGGAAGGACGACGGGCGATCACCCCGCTTTTCCTGGTCCTCCTCGTGGTGGAGGGGACCGACCTGCTCTTCGCGATCGATTCGATCCCCGCGATCTTCGCCATCACGCGGGACCCGTTCCTGGTCTTCACATCCAACGTCTTTGCGATTCTCGGCCTGCGCTCGCTGTTCTTCGCACTGGCCGGGATCATGGACCAGTTCCGCTACCTGAAAGTGAGTCTCGTCTTCGTGCTGGCGTTTGTCGGCGTGAAGATGATCCTGCACCACAGTCATCCCATTCCGATTCCCGTGTCGCTCGGAGTCATTGCGGGCATTCTGATTGTCGGCGTGCTCGCCTCGGTGATGGCGGCGCACAGGGACACCGGGCCATACGTCAAACCCATTTTCGACCAGGTCGGCGGCGTGGCGGATGCAACGATCAAGCAGATTCGCCGCGCGCTGATCTTCCTGATCGGCGCGACGGTGATTCTGATCGGCGTCGTGATGATCGTCGCGCCGGGGCCGGCCATCGTGGTGATTCCAGCCGGTCTGGCGATTCTCGCCACCGAGTTCGTCTGGGCCCGCAAGCTGTTCAACATGGTCAAGGACCGGACGCGATCCGCCGCCAAGTCGCTCGGATTGCCGTTCGGCAAGGGTGAGAGTGAAGAGGCAGCACCATCACCGGAGACGACCAAAGACAAGTCGGCTGAATCGACCCGACCGTAATAACCAATTGAAAGAAGACGTGGTTTGATCAGTAATGCTGCGGGGCAGCCGCCGGTCGACGTCTCGAACTCAACGCACGGATCACCGGCTCTTCCGCTTGCGATCCTTGCGCTTGTCCTTCTTGTTCGGCTTGTATTTCGGCTTCGCGCCCGACGACTTGAGCGTCGGCATCTTGCCCGTGGCCATCGACATCTGGGCCATCTGCGAACCCATCTTCATGCGGTCCATCATCGACATGCCGGCCATCTGCTTCATCATGTCGCGCGCCTGAAGGAACTGCTTGCACAGCCCGCTCACATCCTCGGGCGAAGTGCCGCTGCCGCGCGAGATGCGCCGCCGACGTGAGGCGTCGATGAGCCGGGGATTCGCCTTCTCGACGGGCGTCATCGACTGCACGATCGCCTTGAGCCGCTTGATTTCGCCCTCGTCGATCTGAAGATCCGTGTCGCGCATCATCTTGCCGACGCCGGGGATCATCTTCAGCATGTCCTTCATCGACCGGCCGCCCATGACCTTTTCCATCTGGCCGATGAAATCGTCGAGCGAGAGCGTGCCCTTCTGCATCTTGGCTTCGAGCTTCTGGGCCTCCTCCGCCGAGACCTGCTGCTGGGCCTGCTCGACGAGCGAGACGACGTCGCCCATGCCGAGAATCCGGCTGGCCATGCGCTCGGGATGGAACTCCTCCAGCCGGTCGAGTTTTTCGCCGACGCCGATGAACTTGATCGGCTTGTGAACGATGCTCTTGACCGACAGGATGGCGCCGCCGCGCGTGTCGGAGTCGAACTTCGTCATGATGACGCCGTCGAGTTCGAGCCGCTCGTTGAAATGCTTCGCGGTCGTGACGGCGTCCTGGCCGGTCATGGCGTCGAGAACGAGGTAGATCTGGTGCGGCGACACGGCGCCTGCGACGTTGGCCACCTCCTTCATCAGCTCTTCATCGATCGCGAGCCGGCCGGCGGTATCGAGGATGACCACGTCGAGCAGCTTGCGCTGCGCCGCGGTGACACCGTTTCGACACACCTTGACCGGGTTCTGATGGTCGCGCTCGGCATAAACCTCGACGCCGAGCTGCTGGCCGAGCACCTCGAGCTGATCGATGGCCGCGGGGCGCTTCAAGTCGGCTGCAACGAGAAGCGGCTTCTTGCCCTTGGCGAGGCAGTACTTGGCGAGCTTGGCGCAGGTGGTGGTCTTACCGGAACCCTGGAGGCCGGCCATCAGAATGATCGTCGGCCCGCCGGAGACCCAGGGTATGCGTGAATCGATCGGCCCCATCAACCCGACCAGCTCGTCGTTGACGATCTTCACCATGACCTGTTCGGGCTGAAGGGTCTTGATGATCTCGGCGCCGATCGCCTTCTGGGTCGCGTCGGCCACGAATTTCTTCACGACGTCGATGTGAACGTCGGCTTCGAGGAGCGCGGTGCGAACGTCGCGCATCACCTCGCGGACGTTTTCCTCGGTGATGCGACCCCGGCCGCGGAGCTTTCGGAAGACGTCGTGAAATCGATCGGTGAGGGAGTCAAACATGCTGGGATATTCTCACAGGGTTAACCGTATCAGGGGCCGAATCGAAGATACGAGCCGCCCGCCGTGTGTTCAAGCCAAGGGATGATATCCGATGCCGGCGTTTTTCGTCGTTGTCGATGGCAGCTCAATTCAAAGCGACGCGGCGAAAGACGGAAGGCCGGGATGCTGACGGACGGTGCGTCGGTGAGAAGCACCCGCATCGTCGATCAGGGCCTGCACCCTCGTCGGCCGAGGAGGTAGCGGCCAAGCTTCCCCATATATTAGGAAGTGGCGCCGTGCGCTCCCTGGATCGCGCAAGAATCGCCGGAATCAGGACACGAACATCATTCCTGCACTTAACTATCTACAAGTACTACTGTTAGGACTAATGCTGGTGCAAACCCAATACCTGTGTGCTAACACACAGTCTGCGCGATCGAAGGCTGATTTGAGCTGTGAACTGCGTCATTCTCCGTGCTGGACCGGACTTACGTCGCTCGGCAGGCCAGATAACACAAATTACTGTAAATACTAATCTTATGTAATTCCTCCGGCTTA
>CALLKH010000566.1 GCA_938008425.1 uncultured Planctomycetaceae bacterium
ATTCCGGAGGGAGAAGCGGAATTCGAACTGCTCGAAGACTTTGGCGAGACGCTGGACATCATCATCCAAACCATGAGGATGTGCCTGACGTACGATCTGCACATGTCCATGATTTACTAAATCGGTTCGAGGGGCGGATAGTGCGGCAACGCGAAGCGTCCACCAAGGCAAAACGGCAGCACGCTCGGGTGCAATGCCAACGCCCGTTCGCGTCGGCATGTTCGCGGACGACTCTTTCGAATTCGCCCCCCATCAGGCCCTTCCGCCGTGCAGAGCGCCTCTCGCCCGACAAGTCGCCAGCGGCCGTTCGGGTGCCCATCGCCCGGCAGGGCACACGATCGTCGCCCGGGACTTCCTGTCCGGGGGCAACCGCCCCCTTCCGGTCGATGGACAAATCCCGCCCGGCGTATCGCCGCATTCTCTTAACCCTCGATTCGCCATTCTCAATTCTGCATTTCCTTTCGAGGGTGGCCCGGGGTCGGCACCTCTGTCATTACCCTTGATCTGAAGCGCCGTACGCTTCGCGACGGACGGCGTTTGCACGGCGGGGAAATCACCACCTGGTGGAGAGGAATTCTCGTAAGGAGAAACCCCTATGAATCGAGCGGTTTGGTGAGCCGCCGGTCGCTGCTGCCTCAAGAAAATTCCTGCCCGGCTACCTTGCGCTAACCCATTTTCTTTTTCGACGAACCACTTGTGGTAATTCGCACACGACGTACCTAGGATGATCCGGTCTGATGTTCCAGTCATGCCCACTCCGTCGATGCCCGCCTGATCCGACCTCAGCGAAGCTCGGCCGACTTCGATGGCATTGATCGAAACATGCCGTTCTGATGACACGAATTCGAGGCGAGCCTTTTTACCTGGGAGGCGATTGATGTACAGGATTTCTGTGGTGATTCTCGTTTCGCTGGCCTTTGCCGCTGACTCGGCGCTGGCCGGAAACACCGGAGCGTGTTGCTCCAACGTGACGGGGCTCTGTCAGGAAATGACGGAGGCTGAGTGTATTGCGTCAAACGGATCCTATCAGTTTGACGGCGCCCTTTGCAGTCAGATCACGTGCCCCACGCCGACCGGAGCGTGCTGTTTCCCCGACGGATTTTGCGCCACGATGGAGGAGGCGCAGTGTCTTTCGGCCGGCGACGGGACTTATGCCGGCAACGGCACGAATTGCGTTTCCAACCCGTGTCCGCCGCCCCTTGGCGCTTGCTGTGACGGGCTCTTTGGGGGATGCACGGAAGTCACCGAGGCGGAATGTTCGCCGGGAAACCTTGGGGTCTGGCAGGGCCCCGGAACCCAATGCGCCACCGCGGGCTGTGGACAAGGCGGCGCCTGTTGTGATGCGTCGACCGGAACCTGTCTCAATCGTGCCGAACTCTGGTGCACGCTCGTCGGCCGCAATTTCATCGGCGAAGGGATACCCTGCGTTCCCAACAGCTGTCCGCAGCCGCCCGTCGGGGCGTGCTGCCAGGAGAGCGGTGAGTGTCAGCCGAACATGAGCGAGTACGATTGTGTCAACCAGACGTCGGGCGGCGTGTGGGCCGGAGCCGACACGACCTGCGAACCCGAAAACCCCTGTCCCCAGCCTGCGATAGGTGCGTGCTGTTTCGGCACGGGAGGATGCATCATCACCAAGGAGTACCTTTGCCAGGACGCACTCGGCACATTCATCGGTGAAGGCACCACCTGTTATCCGATCCCCTGCGATGACGATCAGGTCATCGGATTCTGCGACGATTTTGACAGCTACGCCGCCAATCTTGAACTTTTCAATGTCGGGGGCTGGACCGGCTGGGACAACTTACAGTCGGCTTCGGGTTTCACGTCCGCAGTCCAGGCCCGATCGGCGCCGCATTCGATTGACGTCGGCGGCTTCAAGGACGCCGTGCACCCGTTCCAGACGGCCTTCTCGGGCGGCGTCTGGGAGATCGTTGCATGGCAGTATGTTCCGTCAAACCTCTCAGGGACGACGTATTTCATCGTCAACAGCTACTACGAGCATGGCGGCCCCTACTTCTTCCCGGTCGAGATGCACTTTGAACCGAGCGGCAATTATGTTTACGACGCCCTGCGAGATCCGCTTGCCGAAACCACGCTGCCGCTGGTCTACGACCAATGGGTCGAGATCCGCATCGAAGCCGACTTCGACAACGACTGGCCCGGCGACATTCAATCCGCCGGGACCATTCGCGAATACTACAACGGCCAGTTGCTCATGGAGCAAAGTTGGATTCCGATCTCGGGCGGTATCTCCGTCGGCCAGCTGGCGATCATGAATATCGATCTCTACGCGCCGCACTCCGAGTCGGTCTACTATGACGACATCTGCGTCACGCCGATTTCAGCCTCGGTGCTCGACCCACGGCGCCCGTTGATCGTGGGAACGTCGGATTCCAGTCTCGGACTGCCGACGCGCACGACCGATCTCAGCGGCGCACCCGCCGTCACCTGGACGGACGGCTACGACACGAACGTCGCCATCGAAGGCGCGGCCGGTCGACCCGATGGTGCGGTCTACCTCTCCGGCACCGATCAGGACAGCTTCCGGCCCAAGCTCTTCATCGCCCCATTCGAGGGGCCGACGATTCCGCTCTGCGAATTCGGCACGAGTTTCACCGACGGTCCGAGCGGACTCGGCTACGGCCGCGGTAAGCTCTACGGCTTCTTCAATTTCAAGAGTCCGCTGGGGATCTACGAGATCGACCCCGAGACCTGCCAGTCCACGCTCGTCGTCGCGACCGGCAGCCTGCGGTTCTTCGGCCTCGACTACAATCCGGCCGATGGGCTGCTCTACGGCTACACCAGCAACGGCTCGCCGACCGGACTTTATTCCATCGACATCGACTCCGGCACCATGACGCACGTGGCGGGTTCCGTGCCGGCGGCAAACTCGTCGGCCAACGCGCTGGCCGTCGGTAACAACACGGTCTTCGTGGCGGGCACGCGCGGCGCAGAGGGTGTTCCGATGTTCACCTATGACCTCGGTCAGGGGCCGAATGGCGCCTATGTCGCCATCACACAGGCGTACCCGGAGACCAACGCTCAGGCCGGCGCCGCGTATGCGACCGGTCCCAATCCAGGCGACATGAACTGTGACGGCAAGGTCAACGGCGCCGACATTCAGGGCTTCCAACTCGCGCTGATCGACGGGCCGACCTACACGGCGACCCATCTCGACTGTACGATTCTGAACGCCGACACCAACATCGACGGATCAATCGATGTCACCGACATCGATTCATTTGTCACGTTGCTGCTGGGCAACTGACGCGGTCTTGTCATCAACCGACGCCGGGTGATGAACGACATGATCATAACGACGCGGCCCGCGGGAATTCAGGTTCTCGCGGGCCGCTCTTGTTTTCCCAGACCGCGTGTCGGAGTCAGGCAGGATGGGTCGCAACCTGCCGGGCGGGATAGCCTCACTGCCCCGCCATTCTGCGGGCGGACCTCGATTCGAGTGCCCGCCGACCGAAGCTGAATCACCACTCCCCGATCCAGTCTGCCGTACAACAGTTCCGCCCGCCATGCCGGGCGCTTTACTGCGGCATGCCACACGCCGCAAGGCGAATGAAGAATGGGGAAGGCAGAATAGAGAATGAAAAGCACGCAGCGGCTCCGCCGACGGCTCCCTGCATTCTAAATTCTTCATTCTCTATTCTACATTTCTTCCCGCCCCCTCATTCCTCCACCCCATACAAAAACACCAACACCTCCCCAAACCGCTCGGCCCATGCTCCCTCGTTGTGCACCGCGCCTTCGACTTCGACGTATTTGAAGTCCTCCCCCTCGCGGAGGCCGTTCTTCTTCAGGAGCTTCGCCAGCCGACGGGTGTCTTTCAACGCCCGATCGAACTGCGGCAGCGTGGAGCCTTCCTTCGTGCCCATGTCGAGCCAGATTTGCGTGTTGTCGAGCGACTCGCCGCGCTTTTCGATTTCACGCAGCACGTGATGGTCATCCCAGAACAGCGCCGGCGAGATGACGCCGCACTTTGAAAAAACATCGGCGTGCTCCATCGCCATGTGCAGCGAGATGAGCCCGCCCAGCGACGAGCCCGCGACACCCGTTTCCTCACGGCCGGGCCACGTGCGATACGTCTTGTCAATGAACGGCTTCACCTCTTTCACCACGAAATCCATGTACGCGCCGCCGCGGCCGCCCGCCTTGCGATTCTCGTCGCGCGTCGGCGTGTACTCCTGCGTGCGCTCGGCGTTGTTGTAGATGCCGACGATGATGATCGGCCGGATCTTCTTCGCCGCGATGAGCCGCCCGGCCGTCTCGTCGGCCTGCCACTCGACGCCGATGAACGAGGTGGCGGCGTCGAAGAGGTTCTGGCCGTCGTGCATGTAGAGCACGGGGTAGCGCTCCTCCTTCGCGGCCTCGTAGCCGGAGGGCAGATAGACGATGAGCGTGCGATCGTTGTCGAGCGATTTCGAGTGGAACTTCTCGTGCAGGCGAATGTCGCCCGTGCGCGAGGTCTTCACGGCACCTCGCCCTACCGTGGCAACATGTCCGGCTTCCGGCGCCGCCGCCCACTTGGCGACCCTGAATTCGTACTTGCGCCCTTCATCGTCCACGCCGCCTTCGCCCACAATGATCGAACGATTCGCGATCTCGCCGCCGTCGGCGTTCTTCTCCACCGTCTGCCACGAGCCGAGCGTGAACTTGAATTCCAGCCGCGCGCCGCGATCGGCCTCGAAGCGCCCGCGGTAGAGGCCGTCCTTGTCGCGCTTGAGTTCGAGCCCATCCGCCTGCCAGCCGCCCAGCGCCGCGTGGTCGCCGGAGGCGAACACGCGGGCGTCCTTCGGGGTATCCTTCGGCGGGTGCACGACGAATTCGAATGTTTCGGCAAAGGCGAGGTTTGGCATGGCAATGAACAGACTTGTCATCAGAATTCTATTTAACATGAACGCCTCTTCCATAATTAACCGCCTTGAAGCACGTTGAAGTCCGTTGAACAGAATTGGAGTCGGAACACCTTCTCGCGCTCGTCACCCTCACCCTAACCGTTCGGGCTTCCTCCTTGGGCGCCCTCATCCGTCAAGGGCGAGGGGATCAGGGACCGCGTTTGACCGCCCGCGTCGCGATGTAGGTCGGCATGAACTCGCTCAGCTTCAGATTCGGCTGCGAATCCTCGAAGAAGCCCGCGAGCACGAGGCCCGCCGCGAGCTGCCCGCCGATCTGATCCTCCAGCGTGTGGCCGAAGACGAGCGGCTCCGACCGATCGACATAGTGCCGCCGCTCGTCCTCGCTCAGGTCGGCCTGGTCGCTGTACGGCAGCTTGTGGCGAACCTCGAACTCGCCGCGATCGAGCTTCAACGGGTTAAAGATGAACTGCGCCGGATTGGCGAAGCCGGTCATCAGCACGCCGCCCGGCCGAAGCACGCGGGCGCACTCCCGCCAGACCGGCCGCACATCGGGCACGAACACCGTGGAACAGGGATTGAAGACGAGATCGAACGATTCATCCGCAAACCGGCTCAGATCCGCCATGTCGCCGAGCTGGGTGTCAAGCGTGAGGCCTTCGCGCTGCGCGACCGCCTGATCCTGCTCGAGCTGCTTCGGGGAATTGTCGAGAACGGTGACGATCGCGCCAGCTGCCGCGAAGACCGGCCCCTGCTGCCCGCCCGATGCGGCCAAGCCGAGAATTCGGCATCCCGCCATCTCCGCGGGAAACCAGTCGCGCGGCACGAACTTCTGCGGCGTGAGCAGCACGCGCCACTCGCCGCGCCGCGCGGCCGCGATCACCTCGGCGGATACCGGTCGGGTCCACTCGTTCCCTTTGGAGACGAGCGCGTCCCATGCGGTGCGGTTGTAGTCTTGAATATCCACGCCCCGATTCTATGGGAAAACCGCCCGGGATGGGCAATGGGTAGCGAAGCAACAGCGAATCCAGACTCACGAAATCCGCCTACGGCCGATGAACTTATGGCTCTCGAAACTCCCACGCGTACCCGCCGCCGAGGATATCGATGTGATAGGAATCGCATCCCGTCCGCCTGCGCCACTCCTCCGGCGTCTGGCCGGGCGAGAGCCTGAGCGCGCAGGGCGCTTCAGATTCGACGATCGACCGCACTGTCTCCCGGCCGCCGGAGCAGCCGAACTGGATTCGCACCTCACCGGCGTCCCCGCGAAACGGCTGCACCGCCCGGTCGAACGCCGGCCGATCGAGTAGGTACAGTCCGCACAGCGCGTAGAGCTTTCCGGCCGGTTGCGCCTTTCGGAGCAGGTGGTTGAACACCGCAATGGCATCGGGCTGTTTGAGGATGATCCGATACGCCGCGACCTGGCCGGAAAGGTCCCCGCCATCGCCGATGGCATCGTCGGCGAAGGTGTGGGTGGAGAGGAGCAATTTCAACGCGGTCTCACGCGTCAAGTCGGCCGGCACAATGAACGTGGCATCGTCGTCGGCTTCCTCGGAAAGTGGTTCGGCAAGAATGCGCGCGAACCACGGTTCGTTCGTGCCGATGGCAACCTGCGATGCCGCCTGCGGAGCCGCATCGTGTGTGGACTGCCCGGAGCAGGAAATGGCCAAGCAGACCGACAAGACGGCCCACACGAGGGTGAAAACTGGCTTCATCGGACGACTCCGTGAAATGAGTTGGTCAACGCGACCACAACGGCCTCATCATTTGGACGCCAGAATACCCCGGCGGGTTCCCGGTTACCCGGGTCCTGAAAAAAGAAAGGTATTCGCACCGGCCGATGCTGCGCTCCCGAAGTGACGGCGCGAAATCAAATCGGTGGGTTATTGGCTCAGATCGAATTGAACGGGCACCGACCGGTTTCGGCGCCGGATACGGGAAGTATAACCCGACAGAATCGCGGGATTATTTCGCAATCACCGGCAGCGGCAGGCTGCCATCCGCCCGCGGCAGCGGGTCCGGCGGTTTGATGGTGACGCCGCCCTGTCGGAGTTGCACCTCGCCGCGCTCGACTCGCTCGGCGAATTTCACGCTCTCCTCGTACAGCGCCTGCATCATTTCCTTCTCACCCACGGTGCGAACTTGTTCGCCCTGCACGTAAATGATGCCCTTGCCCTTGCCCGCGAAGACCGCCACATCGGCCCCCTCGGCCTCGCCCGGGCCGTTCACGACGCAGCCCATCACCGCCACCTTCACCGGCACCTTGATCGTCGACAGCTTCCGCCGAACGTCCTGTACCAGCGTGATCAAATCGACCTCGATCCGGCCGCACGTCGGACATGCGATCAGCTCCGGCTCCACCCGCGGCCGCAGACCGAGGCAGTTGAGCATCTCCTTGGCGTCTTCGACCTCGAAGACCGGATCGCTCGCGTAGCTGATGCGCACCGTGTCGCCGATGCCGTTGGCCAGCAGCGTCCCGAGCGCCACGACACTGCGGATGCAGCCCGATTCCTTCGGCCCGGCATGCGTGACGCCGAGATGCAGCGGATAGTCGTATCGCCGGCTGATGGCGGTGTAAGCCTTGATGACGATGCGCGGGGCGATGCTCTTGGCGCTGATGACGACGTCGTGGAAGTCGTTCTCGTCGAAGATGCGCAGGTATTCCTCGAGCTTGTCCATCATGATACCGACCAGCTCGTCCTCGTAGTTACCCTCGAGCTTGGCCTTCTCGGCGGCGCGCTTCGACTTGTCCTTGCGCTCGACGATGCCCCCCTCGTTGACGCCGACCCGGATCGGTATGCCGCGCTCGCGGCATGCCCGGATCACGCGATCGACCTGCTTGCGATCCTGGATGTTCCCGGGGTT
>CALLKH010000567.1 GCA_938008425.1 uncultured Planctomycetaceae bacterium
GATAAACTCGACGCGGATCACTCGGGGGATCAGCTGGCCGCCGGGGCCGAAGTCGATCGAGGGGGCGGTCAGATTTCCGACGACGTCCTGCTGACAGGAGGCGGCGCCCACAACCGCGACGACAGCGGTTACCAGTCCGAGACACGCGCACAGGCGGATACGATTGATCATCACGAAACCCGGGTCCTTTGTTATCAGCGGCGAGGAATCAGGCGCGCGACCGGGCGAGGGACTCCGCGCGAACCTGTATTGAATCGGCTCGCGGGCGCGGGTGAATTGACCTTGAAATGAACGTACCGGGCGACGGCAAAAAGTGCGCGTTTCCCGGCAGAATCGGCGGGCCGTTTCAACGACCGCGAGAGGCGCGGGCACAGGGCCGCACCGAGGCGCCAGCCGCGAATCCTGCGCCGTCAAATCGCAGCTTCGCCGCTACTCGTCCAACATTCGATCGATGTTGCTGAAGAGGTCGGTCGCGATCTGGGTGACGGTCTGGCCGGCGCGACCGACGCGTACATCCTCCACGAAGAAAGTCGGCGTCACTTCGACGCCGAGGGCGTCGCCGGTGTTCTTGTCCTGATTGACCCGAAGCACCTCAGAATCACCCGCAACGCAGGCGTCGTAGTCTGCGAGGTCCGGGTTGAAGGTTCCCGCGAGATCCCGGGCACGACCATCGGTCAGATCGCTCTGATCGGCAAAGATGTCGTCAATAAAAGGAAAGAAGTCGTCCTCGTCGTGATTGGCCACACATTCGGCCGCCTCCGCCATGGGAACGGCACGCGGATGCGAATTGAGCGGGTAGTGCCGAAACACGTAACGAATCTTCCCGGTATCGATATAGTCGCTCTTGAGGCGGGGATAGTGGTTGCGGGCGAAATTTCCGCACGCCGGGCACTGCAAATCGCCGTACTCCACGACGGTCACGGTCGGCGTCGCGCCGCTGGCGACCAGGATGTGGTCCCGCGATGCGTCGACATCCGGCTTCGGGCCGGAGCCATTGTTGTTGTTATTGTTGTTCCCGTTTCCGTTCCCGTTGCCGCCGCCGTTGCAGTTCATTCCGTCCATGCCCATCGCGGCAAACAGAATCAACAAAACCGCCGAGGCCCTGGCAAACGTGAAATGACCGCGGCTGGAGAGATTGCGGGACGGCTGATCCGGGGTATTCATCATCATCGAATTCCTCTCTTCATGAGGCAGCGAGGGCAGGACGCAGATCGAATCACCCCTGGAGCCGTTGATGGTGGCATCACGGTCAGTCGAGAGCCGATTCGGGGCTGCGCGATCTGCAACTAGTGTAGATACCCGCGAAATGCAGGTCAACGATTGCACCACGTCAAATCAGCAGCATCAACGAACCGGCAGGAGTTGCCGCAGGTGGTCGCCGCCCCCGCGTGATCTCGGGTGCTTAACGGTCGAAACAAACCCAACAGGCGATTTGGTGCTCTGTAATCCCCGTCCGCCGTTTTCGGAACTTGAGCAACTCGACGCAGGCGACGATGAATAGAAGAAAGTCCGGCGATTGACTTGGCCGGCCGGCGCAGCGAAGAATTGGATGGTGGGCGTCGCCGTCCGGTACAGGCCTGAATTCTGACAAGACGCGACCGGCACGAACCTCGCGAACGGAAATCGGCATGACTCGACCTCAGCAGGAATTGGTGAATTCGTCCCGAACCCGCGGTATTGCGCGGCGAAGACCGATCGTTCTGGCCTTCTGCACGCTGGTAATGACCGCGTCAGCCACCGGCTGCACCGGACTCGATTTCTTGCTCGGACCGATTCTTGGTATCGACAACGACAATGACAACTCGAACACCATCACCCTCGGCATCGCCGTCGCCGAGCCCTCGACGGCGACCACGGCCACCGTCGGTGTGACCACGCGCATCCGATGGGCCGACATTGCCGAAACCGAAGGCACCGTCGTCCGAATCACCGCACAGCGGCGCAACGACGACGGCGAAGACACGGCCGATCCCATCCATCTCGTGGGAGATGGCACGACCGGTACGGGACGTGACGCGGTCGGCGACGGCAGCAATGACATATTCGAATGGAATGTGGCCGGCGTTCGTGTCGGCTCGTATGTTATCATCGCGACCATTGAGTCGCCGGAGGGTGAAACAAAAACGGTGGAGTCCGTCGATTCAGACCGAAACATCAACGGCCGCATTACCGTGACGACAGCGCTGCCCGTTCCGACCTTCACCTTCACGGCGCCCGGCAACGCCGACGAAACGGTCACGACCGGGAACACATTTCAGATCATGTGGACCGACAACGGCGCCTCGAATCCCGACGCCGTCGTGACGCTGGGGCTCGATCCGGACAACGACCGGACCAACGGAAACGAAATCGTCCTGCTTGAAAACCAGCCACTTTCAGAGAACGGGAATAACGGGGCGTTCGTGTTCAACTTCCTCGACAAGGACGGCAACACCGTGCCGGACGACATCTACACCGTGTTCGCAGTGGTCGATGACGGCGTGAATGATCCCGTGACCGTCGCCTCGACGGGCGAGCTGGTCCTCAACCCGTAGAAGATTCGGCGGCATTCGCCTGTCGCCGAAACCAGATCGCATCCGTCCGGACGATCAACGGCCCTTTTCGTCGTTATCAGTTGACTTCCCGTCGCCGGTCTCCGACCCCTGCCGATCCTGTGAAGGCTCTCGAGCCAGGCCGACGGGTGTCTCGCCGCGCGCCTTGATTTCTTCACGCGCCTTGGCGACCCAACCCGAATAGGAAGCGGCCGCCGTGCCGTCGAACTGGGCCAGTCGCAGCCTGAAGATGGTGTTTTTCGGCTGGAGCTTCAAGGCGTTCTGCCAGCATTCGAGCGCCTTCGCGGCATCGTCCGGCCGGCCTGAGCCGCTCTCGTATCGCTTCCTGAGCGCAACACCGAGTCGAAAATACGCGAATGCATCCGTCGCGTCGTTCTGGAGCACGATGGAGTAGGCGCGCATTGCCTCGTCGAGCTGCGCGGCCTCGCCGCCGAGAAAGTTGGCGTCGGCGTAGTCTCGTTCGATCGAGGCGATCCGACTCTCGGCCGCACGGCGTTTGAGCACCTTGGGATCCGGCAACTCAAGCTGCGGCGAACGTCCTGCCATCGACCCCTCCTTGAACTTCTTGCGGAGGAACTTTTTTTCGAACGCCTCAAACTTCGACAGTTTCGGATTGATCGACCGGACGAATCCATGCTCGTCGATGGCGACGACCGCCGGCTTGCGGTTGACGCCGGACAGATTCAGCGCGTCATGGAGCACGGTGATCGGCGGCTTCTTCCATTGCACAAAAAGCGCCGCGCGATCCGGATGCTGGCTTTGAATGATTCCCAGGACAACGAGCTTTTCATTCTTTCGATACTCGGCGGTCGCGGTCAGCCATTCGAAGAGTGCGTCGCAGCTTTTTTGATTCCGCGGGGAGAAATGGATCAAGAGCACCTTGCGGCCGCGAAATGAGTCGATCGAAATCGGCGTGCCGTTCTCGACCGACGGAAGAACGAGGACGCCGTGGGGCTTACCGACCTTCGGCGAATCCTGGGCCAACACGGCCGAGGCGCCAAGGTCCAATAATAGCACTGCCAGAAGCAGTCGTGAGGCGATTCTGATCCAATATGGCATAGGGGTTCACCCACCCTTCGCTCGCCGCGCCCTGAAGTCGGACACCATGCGAATGATGCCGGTTCGGCTCCGACGAATTGAACCAGATTAACGCGAGACTGGTCATCGCCGCAATTCGCAGGACGGCAACTTTGCCGAAATTCGAAACCGGGCTGATCTGACCGTTTTGCGTAACGAGAATCCTGGCATCAACTCCCGGACTCTGATCGCAACGCCACCCCGTTTCGGCCCGCCGGGTTCAATTGGCTCGGTGGTGTAGAATTCCCAAAACAGCTATACTCCCGCTGAACCTGGAACGGCGGGCCAGACGGGGCCCCCGGCAGTGGAATCCTCCGCACAGCCGATCCCGGCCTGTGCGGCCAAGTGCCCGAGGGGCAATTGTTTATGGCGACTCGCCGCGAGTATTTCCGAAACATCTTCGACACCGTCCGCACCATTGCGATCGGCATGAAAATCACGCTGAAGTACTGCTTCGCGAAGACGGTGACGGTTCAGTATCCCGACGTCGCGCCGGTGGTGAAGGCGCGGTTCCGCGGGTTCCACTGGTTCGAGGCGGAGAAGTGCATCGCCTGCGACCAGTGCGCGAAGGCCTGCCCGGTCGATTGCATCTACATCGAAAAAGGCGGCCCGCGCAAGATCGACAAGGCGACGGGCGTGGCGGTCGGCGGCGCGCTGGAGCGCTACGCCATCGATTATGCGAAGTGCATGTTCTGTGCGCTGTGCGTCGATCCATGCCCGACGGATTGCATCCACATGGGCGAAAATCATGACATGAGCGCCTACACGCGCGAGGACATGATCGTCGAATTCACCGACCTGGCGAAGGAAGGCAAGCAGACACCCGAGCCCTACTGGATGCAGAAGGAAACCATGCCGAAGTGGGCCGCGGAAATGAAGGACCGCTGGGAAGAGCGAGCCAAGCCGGTGCGCGAGGAAATGCTCAAGGCGCTCGAGCCGTCGAAGGGCAGCTGACGCACCGCCGCGAGCGAACAAGGGACTGCATCGAAAACCATTCGGAATCAGATCATGGGTCACGACCTCGTCATTGGAATTCTCATCTTCTTCGTCGCGGGCTTCCTGATGGCCTTCGCGGCACTGCTCGCCGGCAAGTTCCTTCGAACGTCGCTGCCGCATCCCGACAAGGACTCGGCGTACGAGTGCGGCGAGCCGGCGATTGGTTCGAGCTGGGTGCAGTTCGATCTGCGGTTCTACGTCGTCGCGCTGGTGTTCCTGATCTTTGATATTGAAATCGCCCTGTTCTACCCTTGGGCCGTGGTCTACAAGTCCGCCGGCATCGCGGGGCTCTGGGACATGCTGTTCTTCTTCTTCGTGCTGGTCGGCGGCTTCCTGTATCTCTGGCGATTCGGCTACCTGGACTGGGTGCGGTCAACGGATGGCCAGCGGGCCGGCCGGGATGTCCGACCGGATGACGAACTGGGCCTGGTCGCCAGAAAATGGGCGTGACGACGCACTGCCGTGCGTTTTGAAATCCTCAGCGACTCGCGAGTGCAACCATGAGCTGGATAGAAAATCGATTCGAAGAAGGCATGATCATCACGTCGCTCGACTGGGCGATCAACTGGGGCCGCACGAGCAGCATCTGGCCCATGACGTTCGGACTCGCGTGCTGCGCGATCGAGATGATGGCGATCGGCGCGAGCCGGTTTGACGTGGACCGCTTCGGCGCCGGCGCGTTTCGCGCCAGCCCTCGCCAGGCGGACCTGATGATCGTCGCCGGCACCGTCACCTACAAAATGGCCAGCCGCGTCAAGCGACTCTACAACCAGATGCCCGAGCCCAAGTAC
>CALLKH010000568.1 GCA_938008425.1 uncultured Planctomycetaceae bacterium
CCAGCGACTCGCCCGAATCCACGAACTTCACCGTCGTTCCCACCTTCACCATGTCCGCCAGCCGCAGCACATCCCAGTTCGTCAGGCGAATGCAGCCGTGCGAGCCGGTCTTGCCGATCATCTCCGGCTCCGGCGTGCCGTGAATGCCGTAGCCCTTGATGTCGAGCCCGATCCAGCACATGCCCACCGGGTTTCGCGGGCCGGGCGGAATCTCAAGCGGCCGATCGATGCCCTTCACCTCGGGCCAGCTCTCGGGCTTGAACGTGTAATTCGGATTGATCGTGACGGTGGAGACCTTCGCGGGACCGCTCGGCCGATGCGACGTCTCCCTGGCGATCGAGCAGTGGAACATGCCGATCAGCTCGTTGGATGCGTCGTAGGCGCGAACGATCTTGGTCGCGAAATCGACCTCGACGTGCGAGGCGGCGGAATTCGACTTGCCGGATTCGACGTTGGGAATCACCACCACGTCGCCGACCTTGAGGTCCGACAACTTCCGTCCGACGTTCAAACGCTCCAGCAGCTTCATCGAACAATGGCCGCGATGCGCCGCGACATGCGCCAGCGACGCGAGACCCAGCATCTTCTCCTTCGACTTCGCGATCCAGTCCGTCGGGCACGCCCCGACCAGTGCCTGGTCCGCGGGCGTCAGCCGATACGGCGTCGTCGCGGGGGTCGAATCGTAGCCGAGCGCCAGCCGCGTCTGTTGGTCGAGCGTTCCCGTCGTCGCGAGGCCGCTGGCCGTCTGAAACGCCTTCAAGCCGGCAATCGTCTTCTTGCCGACCAGGCCGTCGATGATGCCCGGCGAGAATCCGACGCGATCCAGCGACGCCTGAAACGCCACCGACTCCGCAAGATTCATGGCCGACCCGGCCGACGTGCGACTCGAAGCCCTGGCCGTCTTCGGCTTGGACGCCTTCGTGCGCGTCACCCGTTGAACCTTTTTACTCACGACCGGCGGCCGATTCGTGGTCCGGGTCGGCTCAGCCGGTTTTGGCCCACGCAATATGGTCTGCGCCGAGGCGACCGAGGTCGCAAAGAGCGCCGACACCATCATGACTATCACACGCCGCCGATATGCAATCCTTTGCATCATAAAACATCATCCTTTGACGTCGCCTTATCTCATTCCAGCCTGTTATCATCGACCGCTACCCGGCGCCCGGGCGACTCCAGTTCCACTTCGCCCGGATGCACGATTCCCGATCGCCATTGTCCCGGACCGTTCGAGGGACCGCACGTGCAAAACGCGCAAAATTCACCGCCGCCAATCGCCCCGGCGCGGCGACATTCATATAATCCCCGCCATGTCCGATTCGCGCGTCAATGTCACCGTCCTGGGGTCCGGCACCTCGCATGGCATCCCCATGATCGCCTGCGACTGCCCGGTCTGCACCTCGTCCGACCCGCGCGACAAGCGAACCCGGCCGAGCATCCTCATCGAGTACGACGACACCTCGCTCCTCGTTGATACCACGCCCGAACTCCGGCTTCAGTGCCTCGCCAACAACGTCCGCCGCGTCGATGCCGTGCTTTACACCCATTATCATGTCGATCACGTGCTCGGCCTCGACGATCTCCGGCGTTTCAACTGGCTCCAGCAGGGACCCATTCCCATCTACGCCCAGTCGGACACGCTGGATCGATTGCGCGTCATGTTTCCCTACGTCTTCGCGCCGGAGAACAGTTACCCGTCGGCCGTCCCGAACTTGAAGCTGCACGTCATCGACGGTCCGTTCGAAATCGGCGGTCGCACGATCACGCCGATTCCGCTGCTTCACGGGCAACTGCCGGTGCTCGGCTTTCGGGTGGGAAATTTCGCGTATTGCACCGACGTCAACGAAATCCCGGTTGACTCGTGGCCGCTGCTTTACAACCTCGATGTGCTGATTCTCGACGCCCTTCGCAGGCGCCCGCATCCGACGCACTTCAATCTGGAGCAGGCGGTCAGTCATGCGAAGCAGATCGGGGCCCGGGAGACCTTCTTCACCCATATCGCCCACGAGCTGGGCCACGCCGAGACCAACGCGGAGCTGCCGAAGGGCATAGCGCTGGCCTACGATACGCAGCGGTTTTCCACAACCTGAAAGCCCCCACGGCCACCCCGGCGTCACCCAAACACCCCCCAAACTGTCCGATTTCGACAAATCCTAACATTTTCCTAAAAAGAACGCTTGCCACCCGCCGATGTTCATGGCAAGATAAGTCGCGGATGGGAAAGAACGCGGGCGCACGCCCGGCACACGGGCGTGCGATTTCCCCTGCTTTTTAAGGAGCGAACGATGGCCAAAGCCTCAGCCAGCACCCCGAACAACGGCGACAAATCGGGAACCGACGACAAGCGCCACCAGGCGCTCGATCGCGCCCTTCAGCAGATCGAACGCGCCTACGGCAAGGGCGCCATCATGCCCATGGATGGCAACATCTCCGTCACGCGGGACGCCATCTCCACCGGGGCGCTTTCGCTCGACATCGCCCTCGGCGGGTTCGGCATTCCCCGCGGCCGGGTGGTCGAGTGTTTCGGCCCCGAATCCAGCGGCAAGACGACGCTCGCGCTGAACGTCATCGCCTCGGCCCAGCGGGCCCAGGGCGTCTGTGCGTTCATCGACGCTGAGCACGCCCTCGATCCCGCGTGGATGAAGCGCAACGGCGTCAATCCCGAGACCCTGCTCGTCTCCCAGCCCGATGGCGGCGAGCAGGCCCTCGAAATCTGCGACATGCTCGTTCGCTCCAATGCCGTCGATGTCATCGTGGTCGACTCCGTCGCCGCCCTCATTCCCAAGGCCGAGCTTGAAGGCGAGATGGGCCAGTCCCACGTCGGCGGCCAGGCCCGGCTCATGAGCCAGGCCCTTCGAAAGCTCACCGCCGCCATCGCCAAGAGCCGGTGCATCGTCATCTTCATCAACCAGATCCGCGAGAAGATCGGCGTCATGTTCGGCAACCCCGAGACGACGCCCGGCGGCCGTGCGTTGAAGTTTTATAGCTCCATCCGCATCGATGTTCGTCGCATCGCCTCCATCAAGGAAGGCGAAGTGGTCACCGGCAACCAGGTTCGGGCGAAGGTGGTCAAGAACAAGGTCGCCCCGCCCTTCCGCGATGCCCAGTTCGACATCATGTTCGACGCCGGCATCAGCCGCACCGGTGATCTCATCGACCTCGGCGTGAAGTACAACGTCATCGAGAAGCAGGGCGCGTGGATTCGCTACGGCGCCGTGCAGCTCGGCCAGGGCCGCGAGAACGCCAAGCGGTTCCTTGAGGATAATCAGGATCTCTTCAACGAGATTCGAACGAAGATTCTCGACATGGCCGGCTTCGGCGCCGCGGCGCTGGCCGCCAACAACGGCACGGCCGCCCCGAAGGAGGCCGACGCCAAGGAGACCAAGTCCGCGGGAAAACCCGCCGCCGCCGATGAGGCGGCCTCAAGCGGCAAGGCCTCGGACAATGGTTCGAAGAGCGCCGCCGCGAAAGACAACGGCCATCCGCCGGTGAGCAAGTCGGCCCCGGTCGATCGACCGAAGGGGCGTGCGCCGATGCCGGTGGCAGGCAAGAAGCCCGCCGTCCGCGCGAAGTAGTTCGGCGGGTGCGCATGCCGGATCAACAGAACGCCCCGTCGGGCGCGGGTACCACCGTTCGCCTTGACTGGATGCGATTCGTCGAAGCGACACCCCCAGGTGCGCACTCCAAAGTTGTCCCGTTGGTTAGGTGAGCCGACTTTCGCCGACCGCTTGAATTCCGTGAATAGGCCGACGTCGTCTGCCGCTCGCGAATGAGTAGCCGTGTGTCGGCGTTCCGACGAGCTCGTTCGATGGCCCTGAACGATTGAAGCCGGCAGTGGTCGAACGTAAAATGCGATCATGTCGCGCCGGATCGCCCTTGCCATTGCGCTGGTACCAGCGCTCTCCAGTTTTTCCATCGCTGCCGATCTGCCGGCGGCGCCGCCGCTTCCGGACTTCAGGGATCCGATCGACTACCGCGCGTGGTACGCGAAGCGCGTGGTCTGTCATGGCGAGGAAAACGCCCGCGCCGTGCTGATTCCGGACGATTTCAATCCCAGGTGGGCCACTCGTTTTCTCACCAAAGACCTCTCGCAGAAATCAGAAGCCCTCATAGATAACGCATTGAGAGGCGGGATCATCTGGCAAGACGATGATCACATAGAGCTGGTGCAGCGCCTGGCAAAATGGGAGCCCCAAATCGCAAATCTAAAGCGAGCAGCTTCGCTCAATTGCATGTGGCCGCCCGACGCGGATAAGCAGGGTCATCTCTTCGACCTAAAGCTCGGCGGCGTGCTCACGACCGGTCGCGAGATCACCAAGGCTCTTATAGTCTCTGCATGGAAGGCGCAGCCGAATCAGGGTCGCGCGATCCTCGACGCCACCGAATGCGTCATCAAGTTCGCCCGGCTTCTCGAGCATGAAAAGATGGTGCTTTCGAACCTTGCAGCGGCCAATACTCATCGCGAGTTCGCTTTTCACCACCTGCTCGCCATCGCGGAGGCCGACCTTCTTGAACTCAGAGATCTGGATCGGGCGATCGTCCTGTTGACCGATTGCGAGTTGACGACTGCACCTCTTGCGGAATCGGTCGTCACGGAGTGGGGGAAGGCATACGATGTCATCCAGTTTCTCTACCCAGGGAAAAAACTCAGCCGCGAGCGGTACGACATGCTCATCAAGGTTCCAGAATTCGAGCAGTTGCGTTTCCCTCAGAAGAAAATCGACCCCCAGGTTGAGTGTCAACGACTCGACAAACTGTTTCGAATCTGCTTGGAATCCTTGGATCAGCCGCTGTCTCATCATCAAACGACGAAATTGAAGGACGCGATCCGCCGCTGGCAAACGGCCCCGGAATCGCCAGATCAATTCACAATGATCCATGAGTTCTTGCCTTCGCTCTACTCCAATGTCGTTCGAAGCGAGGCACTTCGCCGCGGAACACTTCTCACACTTCACTTACGCAGGTATCACCGGGTGAACAAGAAGTGGCCCCGCTCCCTTGAAGAATTGGACTTACCGGCGAGTTCCAGCGCACGCGTCGATCCCTTCTCCGGCGAGCCTTTCGCCTATCGCCTGGACCGGAGTCGACCGACTCTTTATTCGTTCGCCTACGACGGGATAAACGGCGGCGGAAAAACACATCTCGGTAATTGGGGTCGCGATGGATCTGACGGAGATTTCGTTTTTCTACCCTATCAGCAACCGTTTAGGTTTCCTGCGAAGGGCGGCGAGGATGGGGGGGAAAAGAACGACGGCGACAGCTAGTGTGACAAGAACGACAGTGTAGATCGGTGCACCGATGAAGGTCGGCTTGGATCGCTTCGGATGAGATTGCTCGGCGTGCTCGGCTACAATGCAACACATGAACACCCACCTCGAATTCGATCGCACCATTCGAATCGCCGTCATTCGTTCGCTCATCGAACGCGGGCGCGCGCCCGAGGCGCATGAGCTCGCCGCGGATTACGACTGTTCGCTGGAACTGGTCGAAGCCTCGCTCACGCGTCTGCATGAGCATCACGGGCTGGTGCTTCATCCCCACAGCCATCGCGTCTGGCTCGCACACCCGTTCTCAACCGCGCCGACGCATTTCTTCGTCGAGCGCGCCGGCGACGGGAGAATGCCGGCGGGCGTGGCGCCAAACGGCAAGCCGGCGGCTGGAGGTCTCGCACCTGGTCATGCGGCGAGCGATTCATTCGCGTCAGTTGACAACAGCGACGATTTTCAAGCGCCGCGCGGCTGGTGGGCGAACTGCGCCAAATGCGCGATGGGCATTGTCGCACTGCTGGGTGGAAACGCCCGCATTCACACCCGCATCGCCGCCGAGGCCGAGCCGCTCACGCTGGAGTTTCGCAACAACGCGCCCGCAACGGGCGACATCGTCATGCACGTCGCCCTGCCCGTCTCGCGCTGGTGGGAAAATGTCAGCTACACCTGCTCGACCATTCTCTTCTTCCGCGACGAGCGTCAGGTGGCCGCCTGGTCCACCGCCCATGGCATCAACCACGGCGCGATCCTCTCCCTCGATCAGGCCTGGGGCCTCGCACGCCAGTGGTACGGCAATGCCGCAGGTCCCGAATGGCGGCGCAAGACCGCAGCCGAGGCCGCCGCACTCTTCGAGTCTCTCGGGCTGATCGGTGAATTCTGGGCGGTCCCGCCGAACTGGAAATGAGTCGATTTCGCCGGTCCGGCCGGGTAGAATGATTCATCGAAGCAGGACCCGCTTGCTCATGCCCGAAACCCGCCGGAGCCTACCCATGCCAAACAAGCGTCACGCCCGACTTGCCTGGATTGCAGCCTTCGCGCTGCTTCTGTCTCTGCCCGCCATCGACCTCGTCGCCGGGCCGAAGGCGACCAAAAAGAAAACCACCAGGAAGGCGGCCGCCCCGCGCGTCGTCGATCCCGCAATCTCCACGGTTGACGGCCTTCGCGTTCTAACGCTCTCGGGCACGCCCCGCGAGCGCGGCAAGACTCACGGCCGCGCCCTCGCCAACGATATCTTCAAACTCATCGACGAATTCCTGAAGGCGAGCCACCTCAGCGGCGGCCCCCGGATGTACGAAATGAAGCTGCCGCAGGTCACGATGGCCATGTCGATCCCCCCGCTCTATCGCGAGGAGATGGAGGGCATGCTGGAGGGCATGACGGAGGCGCGAAAGGGCAAGATGCGCGTCAAGGCGCTGAAGCGGGACCTCACCCTGGACGATCTCGTCGCACTCACCAGCATCGCCGACAGCGTGGGCTTCGGCTGCTCGTCGTTCGGCGCCTGGGGCAGCCTGACCAAGAGCGGTGACACGATCGTGGCACGAAATTTGGACTGGCACTACATCCCCTCGCTCGCGAAGATGCAGCTCATCATTGTCCACATGCCCGACAAGGAGAACAACCGCCTCGGCTGGGTCTCGGTCGGCTGGCCCGGCCAGATCGGCTGCTACACGGGCATGAACGAACAGGGCGTCACGGTCTCGATGCACGACGTCAACGCCGGCATGCCCGAGCAGATGTCCGGCTTCACACCGCGGGCCCTCATCCTTCGCGACGCCATCGAACACGCCCGCGCCGAATCAGCCGAGGACGACATCTTCGGCGTTCTGCGAAATCACACCGTGCTCGTCGGCAACAACATTCCCGTCGGCGTGCCGTATGTCGAAGGGGCACAGGCCCCGCCGTTCATGGTCTTCGAGTATGACGGCCGGCGGAATCTCAGCGGCGGCGTGCAGCTCAATCAGGCGGACCGGCTGCGAACCGCCGCCGACGCCATTGCCGCCGCCGGCGAGCAAAAGACCGAGCAATTCGGTATCGCCACAAACCACTATTGCAGCCGAAGCTCGCCCACGCGATGCAATCGCTACGAGCGGCTTGAAAAGGCCCTCAAGAGTCGCGTCGAAGATGCCAAGCCTTTGACAGTCAATGACGCGTTCAAGATGCTGGGGACCGTCGGCCAGACGACCAAGGGCGATGAAGACGGCCTCGTCACCTACCACGCCGTCGTCTTCGAACCGAAGCGTCGCACGATGAAGGTCGCCTTCTCAAAAGGCAAGGCGTCGGCGACCAAGTCCAGGCTTCACAGCCTGAGCCTGTTGACACTCCTGAAATAAAACCGATAGCCTGCTCATTCTGATCGTCTCGAAACGCCCGCGCTGCGATGGAACTCGGAATGAAGCACCGCCTCATCTTCGGCTCGCTCTTCATCGCGATGCTCCTCGGCCTCATCTACGCCGACGAGCACTTCGCCACAGCCGAATTCTTCACCCGCGCGCCCGAGGCCCTTTCGGCCCTCGGCGTTCTCAGCCTCGGCGGGCTCATCGTCACGCTGATCCTCCTCGCGCTGGTTATCCTCGCCACCCGCGAGATGACGCTGCTCCTTCGCGGCGCCGGCCACGAGCCGCTGGGCGGTTGGCCCATCGTCGTCAATGTCGCGCTATTGCTCATTCCATTCGTCGCCGCCAACGGCTATCCCGCCGACCCCGCGGCGCTTCACGCCCGCGACTGGATGCTCACCACCGCCGCCGTCGTCATCGCCTTCGTCGGCACCGCCATCGGCGTCGCCGCGAGAAGAACCACCGACCATGCCATGGCCGCCATCGGCGCGACACTGCTGGGCATTCTCTACGTCGGCCTGCTGGCGCCGTTCATCATTCGAATCCGGGTCTTCGGCCCGCCCGGGGCGTCGTGGCTGCTGCTCTACTACATCGGCGTCGTCAAATTCTGCGACATGGGCGCCTACTTCACGGGCCGCGCCATCGGCCGCACCAAGCTGATCGAATGGCTCAGCCCTAAGAAGACCATCGAGGGACTCGCCGGCGGCGTCACGGCCTCGGTCGTCGTGGCCGTCGTCATTCCGATGATCGTCCGCTCCCTCGCGTCGCCGGAGTCGCCGGTGCAGACGCTCTTCCCGACGCCGTTTCGCGCCGCGATCTTCGGCGTCGCCATGGCCCTCGTCGGCCACGCGGGCGACCTGCTCGAATCTTTGTTCAAGCGTGACGCGAAGGCGAAGGACTCCGCGGCGGCCATCCCGGCGTTCGGCGGCGTGCTGGACATCATCGATTCGCCGCTCCTCACCGCCCCGCTGGCGTACTGGATCCTGCTCAGCTGGCCGAAGTAGTTGCCGGCCGCCGTTAAGCGTAAGTCGTCGCCAGAATTCGTCTGATAATGACGAGGGCGATTCGATAGAATGTCGCTGTCCCCGTCGCCGGCGATGTGGTCCGCTCATCCCGGCGGGGTGGAGCATCGATAGAATAAGTATGAGGCGAAAGCAGGCCGGCCAGCACTCGGCCCCAAGTCGAGACCGGTCGAAAGCGAGGGAACGCTTGAAACGCAGGCATCGGAAGCCGTTGCGGGAAAACGTCGCCAATCGATTCCCGTTGAAACCCGTTTCGTCATTCGCGAAGGAGCAGGACATCTCCGAACTCATCATCACACTTCATGGCGGCCACGAAGAGCACATGCAGCTTTACGGGCCGGGTGACAGCAATCTTCGAACCATCCGCGAGGCCCTCGGCATTCGCATCTTCGCACGCGGACCCAATCTCAAGCTCATGGGCGATGCAGAGGCCGTCGGCAAGGCCGCGGTCGTATTCGAGGACCTGCAGAATCGCCTCAAGTCCAAGCCGGAACTGACGCACGATGACGTCGTGGCCGCGCTGGAGAAACTCCAAGTCGCCGAGCCGACGCCCGACTCGGAGATGATCGACGTCTTTCGAAAGTCGAGCGCGATCAAGCCGCGCACCGACGGCCAGAAAGAGTACGTTCGGGCGATGCTGGAGACCGATCTTTGCTTCTGCCTGGGACCCGCCGGAACGGGCAAGACCTATCTCGCCGTGGCGGTGGCGCTCGGTCTGTTGAAGGCCGGCAAGATCAAGCGGATCGTGCTGGCGCGGCCGGCCGTCGAAGCCGGGGAGAAGCTCGGCTACCTGCCGGGCGACATGCAGGCGAAGGTGAACCCGTACCTGCGGCCGCTGTTCGACGCCATGAACGACATGATGGATTACGAGCAGATCAAGCGGTTCGTTGCGAACGACGTGATCGAGGTCTCGCCGCTCGCGTTCATGCGCGGGCGCACGCTCAACAACTCCGCTATCATTCTCGACGAGGCGCAGAATGCGACGCCGCAGCAGATGCTGATGTTCCTGACCCGACTCGGCAATCACAGCAAGATGATCGTCACCGGCGACGACAGCCAGTCGGACCTCGACGGCCGGCAGCGAAGCGGGCTTGTCGATGCGACAAAGCGCCTGGAAGGGGTCGATGGGATTTCCATCATTCGACTGACGCATGTGGACATCGTGCGTCACAAGCTTGTCACCCGGATCGTGCACGCCTACAAGGACGAGTGATCGCCATGCGAGCCCCCCCCGATTAGCCGCCGCCCGACTGGGCGGCCGTGAACGCGCTCTGCGCGGAGTTCATGCGCGGGCGCAGCAACCAGCGTGCGTCTGCCTGCATGAATCGGTTCTGATGGGAAGAGTGGAGCGGACTACAGTCGGCGGGTGATGCGGCCGCGACCGAGATCGTACGGGCTGAGCTCAACCCGAACCCGGTCGCCCGGCAGGATGCGGATGAAGTTCTTTCGAAGTCGGCCGGAAATATGCCCGAGCACCTGGTGCTTCTTGCCTTCGTGCTCGAACTCCAGCCGGAACATGGTGTTCGGCAGGGCTTGAACAACGTCGGCTTCCACTTCAATCACGTCTGGGTTCGCCATACGATTCGCCAAAGAGGTTCCTTTCGTTCAGCGGCCGGAGCTTGCCGACCCTTGTCGGTCAAAACCCATCCGACCGAGTCCGTCGACAACAATATCGGTCAGCGGCCCAGGGCCCTGAGTCTCGATCCAGCCGCACGACGCCGAGCGTCGCGCCTCAACAAAGTTCGGAAGATCGCCCAGTGCTGAGTCGAGGCATTCTAATCAACCGTAAGTCTCGATGCAAGCGGGATTTATTCACTGGTCCACTCTTCATTGACACAACACCGCCGGCGCTCTAGCGTCAGCGGAAACGGCGATATCTATCGTCGCCGCCGTTACTTGTGAGGAATCTCGGGAATGAGACCCTGCTCCACGAATCGACTCGTCGTTGCCGCTCTGACGCTTCTGCTCGGCGTCGTGACAGGCTGTAGTTCGGTGATCGTCGGATCATTCGACGGCGGCGCGCCGCCAGAGGGTTCAGAGTTTCATATTAGCCGGGCCACATTCAATGAGGACAACACATTCGTCCTCTTCGCCAAACAAGGCGAGGGCGAAGGCAGGATCCTCAAGGGCACCTATCAGTTCGACGGCTTCACGTTGAAGATCAAGCAGGCGGGGAAGAAGGAACGAAAATACTCGGCGACGTTTAATTCGTTCAATAAATCATTGGACGTCTCGAACGACGGCAATCGTCAAACGCTCAAGAAAATGTGACCTGATGAGGGTCTCGCGCCGGCTTGGGCGGATCAGTCGTTGGAATCGCCGTCATCGGAGACGAGCGACTGCATCCGGGCGCGGCGTTCCTTGGTGCCCTCGCAATCCAGGCAACGCTGGGCGAATGGAAGAACCTCCAGCCGCTTCCGCGGAATGACCTTGCCGCAATCCACGCACACGCCGTAGGTGCCCACGTCGATTCGCTCGATCGCAGCCTCGATGTCCTCGATCTGGGCCGCCTCGATTCGCATCAGGCCCATCGCCAATTCGTCTTCAAATCCGCCGGATGCCCGATCACTCACGTCCGCGAGGCCGGTTTCCTTCTCGGCCAGTTGCGCCTGCGTGGAATGCACCACGTTGAGCAACTGGTTCCGCTGACTGACCAGCGCTTCGCGAATCGTCTTCAGAAGTTCCGGATCGACCGCCGGCTTGGCGGGACGGGCGGGCTTTGCGGGCTTGGCCGCTTTCGGCGCTTTTTCGACCGTTTCCTTGGTGGCAGCAGGTTTCTTGGTGCGTACTTTTTTCGTGGGTTTGGTAGTCACGTCTTGTGAGGCTTTCTCTGTTTTTTTCGCGGAGGCCGAGCGTTTGGCGGCCGTCTTCGCGGGTGATTTCTTTGCCGCGCCGGTCTTGGCGGCGCCTGAAGACTTCTTGGTCTTCTTTGCGGCGCCGGTCGAAGCCTTGGCGCTTGTCTTGGTCTTGCGGGAGGTGGCCATGTTCGACCTCAGTTTCTCATTGCCATATCCGGCCGCTTTGGGGGCGGAACCGTCACAACGGGCAGCGGGACCCCTCGAAAGCCGCAACAGGATTATGCGGGGGCCATTCCAAGTCAAGCCGTTAATCGGTTTTATGCGCAAAGAATCCGAAATTCCACCGAACTTCGTCCCGAGACCTCCCCGCCCCGTCAGGCTGTTCACTCCCGGGACGGGGATCGTCGAACAAGCCTCCGAATCTGGAGGCCTGACGTGACCCACGACTGGTTCCTGATCGCCACAATTGTCGGGGCGGCCGCAACGCTCATCGGGGTGCCCCTGACCGCGATCGTGTTCTACCTCAAGGCGATCCGGGAGGACCAGCGGGAATTGCGGGCATCCGTCCAGAGCAGGGTCTCACGGATCGAGACCGAATTCGAGCGAATGGAGTCCGCCATCGCCCGCGTCGAGCGGCGATACACGACGCGCGATGACTGGATGCGCGAGGCCATGCTCGCCCGGTCGCAACTCACGCGCCTGACCGAGATGACGGCGCGGCTCCATGCAGAAATGGAAAGCTCCCGTGCGCTTGCGACGCAGTTCGTCCGCGCCACCCACGCCATCATCGAACTGGCCGAGCGACTCGGGCAGCGAATCACCTCTGCGCATTCGGACTCCGTCTGATGCCCTTGACCGGAAATCCCCTCCGGCCGATGCTCAGGTCATCATGACCGAGACCGCCGTCCGCACCATCGACATCCCCGGCCGATCACCCCGTCGCGGCAAAGTGCGCGACGTCTTCGATCTGGGCGACCGGCTCCTCATCGTCGCCTCCGACCGGCTCAGCGCCTTCGACTGCGTGCTGCCGGATCCGATCCCGAAGAAGGGCCACGTTCTGACGGGTGTCTCGAAGTTCTGGTTCGATCGATTCGCCGGAAAATTCGAACACCATCTCATCGACGTCGTTCGACGCGAGGCGCCGACCGGATTCGAATCCGTCGCCGACCAGTTGCGCGGCCGGGCGATGATCTGCAAAAAGGCGAAGGTCGTTCCGATCGAATGCGTCGCGCGGGGCTATGTCGCCGGCAGCGGTTGGAAGGATTACCGAAGCAACGGCGCGATCTGCGGCATTTCACTGCCGGCCGGCCTGAAGCTCTGCGACAAACTGCCGGAACCGATCTTCACGCCGGCGACCAAGGCCGAGTCGGGCCACGATGAGAACATCTCTTACGAAGAAGCGTGCAAGGCCGTCGGCGCCACCACCATGTTGCGGCTTCGAAACCTGACGCTGCAGATTTACTCGGAGGCCGCCGCCTACCTGGAATCCCGCGGCATCATCCTCGCCGACACGAAATTTGAATTCGGATTCTGCGACGACCGCCTGATCCTGATTGACGAAGTACTGACACCCGACTCCAGCCGATTCTGGCCGGCCGATCGCTACGAGCCGGGCCGCGAGCAGGAGAGTTTCGACAAGCAGTACGTCCGGAACTACCTCCAGGGTCTCTGCGATGCGGGCAAGTGGGACAAGACCGATCCCGCCCCCGCGCTTCCGGCGGACGTGATCTCGGCGACGACCAATCGCTACGTCGAGGCCTACGAAAAGATCACGGGGTCGTCATTCAGCAAATGGATTCAAGCATAGAATCGCCGGTCGGAGCAGCATGCGGGCGATCTCAACGGCCGGCGGCAACGGCCTCAGGCTTGTCGCCCAGCACTTCCTTGCGAAGCAGCGCGCCAAGCGGCGTCGTGTAGTAGTTGTGAATGTACGACGCGTATTCGTCGATCGCGCTCTTCCAGTCGCGCCCGCCGTTCTCAATCTCACGCAGCTTGAAGAACACGCCGTCGATGCCGCCCTTGTGACGTGTCACGATATCGGTGATGAGAATGCTCTCGGCGAGTCCGCGAACGTTCTTCCAATCGGACTTCTGATCATGAAACACGACCTTGTGCAGCGTCTCGATTCGTCGCATCACGCGATGCAGGTAGTCGTGATCGTGGATCGCCTTGCGAAGCCGTTCGTATTCCGCGGATGAGATTTGATACATGCCAGGACCGCCTTAATGGTGTCTCGAGAAAAACCCTTCGATGGCTAGGTTATACCGGAGCCGACGAAAAGCGAATCCCCGGCCCCTTTCTGCCGACATATCCCACACGAATCCGTCGCCATTCGTCTGGTCGGCGACGCCGCGTGGTTTGACGCCTTTTTCGGACCGGAATAAACTCATTTTACTGTCGAACCACGCCATTTTGATGCACGAAAACGTAAGATTGGCACATTCGCAGAGGAATTCCACCGATCGCGCCGCCGGCGGCGTCGCCGGGTCCGCATTTGACCGGCCGCCGGCCGACTGGAAGGAAAAGCATCCTTGCCGACGCTGATGGTCCTCCAGGGACCGGACAAAGGCCAGCGATTTCGACTGAAGGACGGCCAGTCCATCGTGATCGGCCGCGCCAGCGCGGACACGCCGCTGACCGATTACACCGTGTCGCGAAAGCACGCGGAGGTCCGCTCCAAGGGCCGCGGCTGGGAGCTCAGCGACCTCCGATCCGCCAACGGCACCTATCTCAACGACAAGCGCCTCGAACGAGCGACACGACTCAAGGACGGCGACCAGATACGACTCGGCGGCACGCTCTTCGCCTGGGATGCCAGCGAAGACCGGACGCCGGAGTCGGCGGGCACGGTCATTGCGCCCGGCCGTGTGGATCTCGACGCCGGCGGCCGCGGCGACAACCCGGCGATTATCGGATCGATCGCGTCGGGCGACGACAGCATGATTCTGGCGACGCCGGCGGCGGCGGAGGCGGTTCGATCCTGGCGGGTCATCTCGACGCTGCTCGACGCCGTCGGATCGGCGCTCACGCCGAAGCAGCTCGCAGAGCGGGTGCTCGAAGTCGTCTTCGAAGAGGTGCCGGCCGATCGCGGGTTCATCCTGCTCAAGGACGAGCGTTCAGGACAGTATGAAACGGAGGTCGTCCGATCGGAGGGCGAGTCGACTGAAAAGATGCGCGCCAGCCGTACCATCGTCGACCACGTCATCGCCCGGCGCGAGGGCATTCTCTGCTCAAACGCGATGAGCGACGCCCGCTTCGCCGACGACGCCGAGGGACTCAAGGCGATCGGCCTCAAGAGTGTCATCTGCGTGCCCATGACCGCGCACGAGGAGGCCATCGGCGTGATTTACGTCGATTGCGCCATGTCCAAACACATCTATAACGAAGAGCAGCTTCGGCTCGTGGCGGCGATCGGCCAGATGGCGGGGCTGGCGATCGAGGACGCCCGGCTTGTCAACGAGCGGGTTCGCACGGAACGACTCGCGGCCGCCGGCGAGACTGTCGCGGCGTTGTCTCATTACATCAAGAACGTGCTGCAGGGGCTCAAGGGCGGTTCGGACGTGGTGGAACTCGGCCTTCGCATGACCAAGATGGAGACGATCGAACAGGGCTGGGAGATCGTCCGGCGTAATCTCGAGAATATCTACTCGCTGACGATGAACATGCTCGCGTTTGCAAAGCAGCGCGAGCCGCGGCGCGAGCCGGTGCAACTGGCCACCGTCGTGAACGACATCCTGAAGCTCATCCGCCACCGTGCGCAGGAAAAAGGCGTCGCGCTCAAGAGCGACATCGACCAGGACATGCCCGCGGTGCCGGTGGACAGCCACGGCTTCGAACAGGTGGCGATGAACATCATCACCAACGCCGTGGATGCGGTTCCGAAGCTCTCCGGCGTCGTCAACGTCCGGCTCAACCTGGACACGGTTCGCAACGCGGCCGTACTGACGGTCGGCGACAACGGCCCCGGCATTCCCGCCGAAATTCGTGAGCGAATCTTCGAGGCGTTCTATTCCACGAAGGGCCACGGCGGTACGGGCCTGGGCCTGGCGGTTGCGAAGAAAATCGTGGACGAACACGGCGGCACCATCGTGGTCAATTCCGTCGATGGCGAGGGCACGCTGATCCGCGTCGCGCTGCCGCTGTCGCCAGGGATGCCGGTGGACTCCGCGGAGACGCAGGGTCCGGGGCGTCGCCAGTCGTCGTAGTGCGGAGCCACCGGGTCGCGCCCCGGTCCAACGACGATAGTGCCACTACTTTAACACCCCAACTGCCAAGCCGTCGGCCGCCTTCCGGATCCTAGCCCCTCAGCCGCAGCCGGCATTTCACCCGCCCATGGCCCGGCGATGAGCCCCCTCGGACGGCGACCGAATTCCCGCTCTCCGGCGTTCGAAACAACGACGGCCCGGCCGAATAGGGTCCGATCATCAGTTTTTACTGGCGGAGCGGCGGGGCCTTTCACTAGAATCAGGCCAGACGCATATCTATCACCGGTTCGTGAGAGGAGAAAATCATGTCGCTGGTCCGCCACGTACTGGAGGGAAAAGGATCGGAAGTCTGGACGATCGACCGCGAGAAGTCCGCGCTCGACGCCGCGAAACTGATGCACGAAAAGCACATTGGTTCGGTGGTCGTGAAGAAGGGCGAGGAAATCGTCGGCATCTTCACCGAGCGCGACCTGATGAACCGGATCGTCGCCGAAGGACGGGATCCCGCGAAAACGAGGGTGGGTGACGTCATGACGGCACGCGTGGCGATCTGCTCCCGCGACACGACCCTCGAGTCCTGCCGGGCGACCATGACGCGCCACAAGATGCGGCATCTTCCCGTCGTCGAGGAAGGCAAGCTTCTCGGCATCATCTCCAGCGGCGACATCCTGGCGCGGGAACTTCGGGACCAGGAGGAAACCCTCCGATACCTCCACGAGTACATGCTGGGACCCAACTGAGGAATCACGCGGGCGATTCCCGATTGGCGGCCGGGCGGTCGAACTTCTCCGGTTTGGCGACCCTCAAACGGCCCCTTGAACGGACTCTGAAGCGCCAAACCACGGTTTCAAGTTGACTTGCCGCCTCCGAATTCGCTAGATTGGATGAGCGTAAGGTGGAGTGGGTGCCGTCCCTGGTCAATCCCCGTTCGGCGCGGGCTGTTCAGCGCGCGCCAAGAGTCCCGGATCAGGCAGGCAGACGTGTCTTGGACCTCCGTTCGTTGCACCCGCGTGCGAATCGCGGCAACGCGGCGCGCAGGTCCGTTTACCCATCGCGGCAGACGCCACTCCGAAGTCAATCCGTCAGCAGCACACCGAATTCTGACATGCGATGCCATGTCGTGCCTGACCATCGCCCTTCGACTCCGACCCGAAGCGCGCGAAAAAACGAACCGAGGAGTATGGAGTGAGACGTCAATCCGGAATCACCGTTCAGCCTTCACCTAAACTCCGCACGACGGGGTTGCGGATCACCCCTCTCATGCTCTTGATGGCGCTCTTCACGGCCTCTGTCCAGCCGGCCGGCGCGGAGACGTCGGACGCGCCGACGCTGACACAAGGCGCGAAAGCGACGGCGTCAAACCCATCGAACTCCACGCTGCCTTCGATCGTCGACAATCCAGAATTGGCGGTTCAGGTCAACAGCGCCTTTGGAATCAATGCCGGGACCTTGATTGAGATTCAGTTGCCCGATGACATCGGCGCCGGATTCACGACCGTCATTCCCGTCGACGGCGAAACCTGGACGCTGGACCTTCAGCTCCATTCGCTTCTTACCGCCGACTTTCAACTCCTGCTTCAGGTCGAGGGCGGCGAAATCGTTCCGGCCGTTCCTTCGCCGGTTCGCACGGTCCGCGGGACGGCCGCCGAGATGAACGACAGCGTCTTCGCGGGCTCACTGCTCGATGAGGGTCTCGCGGGCGTGATCTCGCTCGCCGACGGCCGGCGATACTGGATCGAGCCCGTCGGCTCCAAGTTCACCGGCGTCAGCCGTTCGCTGCACGTGCTTTATCGCGGCGAAGATGTCATCCCCTCGGGCGGTTCGTGCGCGACTGAATCCGCCGATGCAGCGGGGCAGCAGCCGGGCGGGCCCGCCGGACCGCGCGGCGGGGCATGCGGCACCGGCCTCTGCTTCGCGGAACTGGCCAATGATGCCGATTTTGAATACTACCAGCGTTACGGCAGCAACGTGGTCAACGTGGAAAATCGCATCCAGCTCGTCGTCAACACGATAAACGTGGAGTACGAGCGCGATGTCCAGATCACGCACGTCATCTCCGCGATCGTGGTTCGGACCAACATCAACGATCCCTATACGACCACCAACAGTGACGCCCTGGTCACGCAGGTGCGAAATGAGTGGAACGGCAACTTTCCAAACATCACGCGCGACCTCACCCAGCTCTTCACGGATCGTGACATCGACGGCTCCACCATCGGCCAGGCGTTCGGCATCGGAATTGTCTGCACCGATTCGGCCTACAGCTACTCGCAATCGGACTGCTGCGGATCGCTCGCCTGCACATCGGACTTGCACGCGCACGAGAACGGCCACGTCTGGGGCGGATTTCACTGCAATCCATGCGACGGAACGACGATGCACACCCCGTTGCAGTGCGCCAATGTCTTCGGCGCGACTTCGATCGGCCATATCACGTCGCATCGCGATACCCGCGCATGTCTCTCGTCGGCCGGCACCGCCCCTTCGCCGTTCTTCGATGACTTCCCCGCGACGTCCTTCGACACCGCGAAATGGGGCAACGTCGGCGGAGCCAACATCGAGACCACCGGGCTGAACCCGCCGAGCCCGCCGTACTCCATGAACATAGACGGCACGGACATCGTCACAACCAATGTCATCAACGCGACCAACGCCACCGGCGGCTCCATTTCGTTCTACTGGCAGCGAAGAGGCAGCGGAAACTCGCCGGAGACCGGTGACGACCTGATCGTCGAATACTTCAACAACGCCAACACCTGGGTTAACCTCGTCACCTTCCTCGGCAGCGGCCCCGACCAGACGACCTTCACGCAGGTCAACTTTCCGTTTCCCGCAGACGGGGTTCACTCGACCTTCCGACTGCGATTCCGGAATACTTCAACCCAGGCCAACACCGACGACTACAACATCGACAACGTGTTCATCGATGCCGGCGATCTCACGGCGCCCACGCCGAATCCGATGACCTTCTCAATCTCGCCGAAACCGGCACAGACCAACGGCGCCTTCAATGTAACGATGGAGGCGACCCTGGCCGCCGATTCGACCGGCCCGGTTCAGTACTCCTTTGAACGATTGACCGGCATTCCGAGCGGCGCGAGCGGATGGCAAACCTCCAGAACGTGGATCTCGCCCGTCACGGCGGCGAACGCACCCTGGTTCTTCCGCGTGAAAGCCCGCGATGCGGCCCCGAGCCCGAACGAAACCGCGTGGTCCAGTCTTGTCATCGGCTCCAGCGGCATCGAGACTCCGACCGGCGTTTCGACGGCCAGTCTCCTGGGGTCCAGCGTCGAACTGACGGCACTCGGCAGTCTGACGGGCCTGAACATCCAGTCATCTGGGCTCTACGTTGAGGTACTCGACGGCCAGAATCAGCCGGCCGGCGTCGGTTCAAACACCTGGACACAGGCCAGCACCAGCCAGACCGTGACCGTGACCGGGCTTCTACCCAACACCCTGTACACGGCCCGCGCAAAAGCCCGGAACCGGGACGCATGGGAAACCCCCTATTCCCCGTCGATCAACTTCACCACCAGCGACGTCAACACCCCGGGGGCGCCGATTCTCTCAAATGCGACCGACGTCTCCATGCAGCTTCAAATCGACACCAACAGCAATCCTCCCGCCAACGAGTATGCCATCCGGTGTTCGGCCACGAGTCCGTCGGATGCAAACTGGACCGGCTTCTACGTCAATCACGCGGCGGGCACGCCCAATGGCGCGAACGAAGACTGGCAACCGATCGGTGCGGCGATCCAGCTCGTCGGCCTCAAGCCCGGGACGCAGTACACCTTCCACGTGAAGGCCCGCAATGCGGCGCAAACCCAGACACCGTTCGGGCCGACCGCCGGCCTCACGACCGCCCCGATCAACACACCGACGGCGCCGACTTTCACCATTGCCACGACGACGACACTTGAAATGACCATCGGCGCGAACGGCAACGCGGCGACGGCCCAGTATGCCACCCGATGCATCTCGACAACGCCCAACGATCCCGCATGGCAGGGGCAGTACGTGAATCACGCCACCGGAACGCCGGGCGGCGCGGCGGAAAACTGGTCAACCGTGCCAGGGCCCGTCACGCTGAACGGCCTGAAGCCCAATACGCTCTACCAGTTCCAGACCAAGGCCCGCACATCGGCCGGCACCTCTGAAACACCATTCGGCCCGACCGGCGGCCGTGCGACGCTCGCGCTGGCCCCCGGGGCTCCCGTTGCCGGCGCTTTCCCGCTCACCACGGTCCAACTCGACGTCATTCCTGACGCCGAACCACTGTTGGACAATCCATCCGATACCCGCTTTGCCATTCAGTGTGTGTCTGCGAATCCGCCCGACATCATCTGGGAGGGGCAGTACGTCACCGCGGACGGCAACGCGCTGCCGACACCGAACTGGCGAACGGACGGCGAGTGGGGTCTCGCGACCGTGAAGAATCTGCGGCGAGAAACAGACTACACCTTCGCCGTCAAGGCGCGCAACCGCGACGATGTCGAAACGATCCTCGGGCCTGCCGTCGCCTTCACCACCGGCCGTGACTGCAACGCCAATGGCATCGCGGACGCGCGCGAGCTGGCGGAGTGCATGGGCGCGCCGTCATGCAGCGACTGCAACGGGAACGGCATTCCCGACTCGTGCGAGGTGGGCTTTACCGCCCTGCAGACCGCGAACAGCGTGGCGGCCGTCAGTTCGGAGTACAATCTCGCGCCGCCGACCTACCTTGCGGAGCAGGCGCTCGGCGCTCCGAACGTCGCGTCCTACGGCGACAGTCCCCATGCCTGGACGCCGCTGAACGCCGACGACGGCGTCGAGTTCATCACGGTCCACTACGAAATTCCCGTCTTCGCCGACTCTGTGGTCATTCGCGAAAACTACAACAACGGCTTCGTCACCAAAATTGAGGTCGTCCGGGACGACAACAGCGCGCTCGTCGAAGTGTGGCCGCTTCAGACCGGCCAGACCGACACGACGCCGCAGAATCAGGTCGCGGACTTCACCGTTTCATTCCCGATGACCGCGTTCCTCGTCAAGGGCGTGCGCGTCACGATTGATACGACTCATACGCCGGGCGATTACGAGGAAATCGACGCCATCCGGCTTGGCGGAAAATCGCAGCCGACCACGGTCGACGACAATGCCAACGGCGTTCCGGATTGGTGCGAGGTCGTGGCTGCGCCGAATGCGCCGCTGCTCTCGAATCCGACGCAGACGGGAATGGACATCGCAGTCGCGGCCGACACGAATCCCGCCGGCGCCGAGTATGCCCTGCGATGCACTGGCTCGACGCCCGCCGACCCGACCTGGGACGGCCGGTACGTCAGCGCCGCTGGCGCTCCGGTCGCGGGTGAAGTCTGGCGGACGGCCGCGACATGGGGCACAACCGGCGTCGTCAACCTGCTGCCCGGCACGGAGTACACGTTTGCCGCGAAGGCCCGTGTGATCGTCGGGGTCGAGTCGCCATTCGGACCGACCGCCAGTCTATCGACGACGCCCCTGCCGACAGGCGCGTGCTGCGCCGTTGATGGCACATGCTCGACACTCACCAGCGGCGACTGCACCACGGCGGGCGGCGTGTATCAGGG
>CALLKH010000569.1 GCA_938008425.1 uncultured Planctomycetaceae bacterium
GTCAGGAATGCCATCGATCCCCCTGGCCAGCGTCAGCAGGCGGGCTTCTCGTTTGCAGAGCAACCGCCCGATGAAAATTAACGGCACCCCAAAAAGAGAGGCTGTACGCCCCATTTTTAGCACGACGCGATCCGCCCCGTCGCCATACAGTGCTGTTGCTGCAAAAAAGTCATGTTTGTAGGTGTGGAGATGGGCCAAACGCCGTCCGTGGACGGTGACTTCGGGCGGAAGATCATTGCGACCGAGCGCTCTGAGCCATGTGGGTGGCGGCCTTTGGGGTTTTGAGCGCTTCGTCACAATTCAATACCTGTAAGCGGTTGATTCTCGCGGCTGCAGCATATCCGAAACCCAAAAAAAGTTCAGTCAACCGCGAGATGCGGAGGCTGGAAATCGAAAAACCTGCAACTATGATCCATGGTCGGTCGGAGCATGGATTCGGACCGGGTCGGCGCCATGGTCGACTGTTTCCATGCAGTTTGATACACGCAGGACGAAAGTTTTATGCTACGAAAGAAGACGGCGACGTATGCGCTGCTCGCGTTGTACGAAATCGCGCGGCAGAGTCAGGATTCCAGCGCGCCCATCGGCGTCCGCGCCGGTGACATCGCCGCGAAACACAAACTCCCCAAGGCCTACGCGGCCAAGATACTCAGCCAGCTCGCGAACGCCGGCATCCTCCATTCCGACCGCGGACCGCGCGGCGGATTTCGATTGAACCGCACGCCCGACGCCATTTCACTCTATGACGTCTTCGACGGCGTCGGCGCATTCGTTTCTTTCGACACGCCCGACACCGCCTTTCACGCCATGCCCTCGGCCGTTCTGAATGCAATGGCCAAGGCACAGCTCGATGCATCCGGTCGACTCAAGGACCTGTTTCTCAGCACTTCGCTCATTGATGTTCTCAAGGCGAGCTGACCCCCCGCAGACGCTCCATCCACGCTTACGGTCACAACGACTGATCCGAGTCCCGGTCAGCCGGGATTTTGCGTTCGGGATTCGCCGGAGTTCTTCGAGGATCACTGATCGTCATCCGGCGTTGACTCCGAAGGGGATTGTGGCGGCTTCGACGCAGGCTTCGGCTCGGACGCATCTACCGTCGAATACTCCTCTGAAGCATCGAGCGCCATCCAGTACGCCGCCTCGGCCTCGTAGTACATCGACCCCTCGTGCATCTCACGTTCCTTCAGCGCCTGCTCGGTCTTGCCCGCCTCCTGGAGTTCGGCCTGACGCTTTTCGAATCGAAGCGTCGCATCGCGCCAGTTCCGAAGCTGATCCGCCACCGGCGTGAAGATGGCACGCGGGAGTCCGCGGGCGTCGGAGGTTCTCTTCAAGAAGGGCTCGTAGTCCTCGGTCGGCGTCTGAAAGAGCATGTAGCCCCCGCGCTCCATCCAGTCGGGCTTGCCGGTCTCCAGGAGACGCGCCGCCACCTCGACACGAATGCCGACATCGCGCGGCCGGCGAATCAGGGCGAAGACACGATCGGCAATCTCGCGATCGGGATCGCCCACGAATTCACAGAGAACCGGGACAGCCGGCTCGCCGATGTGATTAAGTTCGGCCTGGGCCTGCTCGCGCTTTTTGTATTCGGCTGCTCCAAGCTGGCGGATGAGTGCTCGATATCGATCGGCCGGATCGCTCTTGTCTGAGGCTTGAGTGGTTGGCGTCAGTGAATTCGGCACTGCCGGCCCGGAGGTGGTCGTGGGACGCGTCGTAGCCTCCGGGACAGCCGGACGCGAGGTCGGCGTGACTTCTGCCGGGCGGCTGGTAGCCGGGGGTTTGAACCAGGCTGATAGCGGCGCGCTCATCAATAGAACCGCGATGGCCGAGAGCACTACGCAGGACCGTGAGCGCGTGACCTGTTGGGTCTGCAATCCACTTCGTGAGCGGGACAAATCGAAAAGCGTTGTTCGATCGAATCTGAGCAAGGCCGCCTCTCGGTGATCGCCGCCGTCGGCTGCGCGGGGCATCCCCCTATCATAGCGGCGCTGCGCCCCAGAACGTCGACCAAATCGCGAGGGAGACCACGACGCCCCCGATGATGACCGAAGCCGACGTCTTGGCCACCAGCCCCACGACCTTGCCCGCGGTCGCGAAAATTCCGACCCGCGTTCCTGTGGCGAAGTCCTTCTTCAGACTTAACTCGGCCACCAGCGCTCCGAGGAAGCAGCCGATCAGCCCGCCAATGACTGCACCCAGGCCGGGAATCGGCACCGCGACGGAGATGAAGATCATGCCAAGGAAGCCGCCCAAGAGCGAACCGACGGCCGCACGACGGCTTGCTCCCGCCTTCTTCGCGGCCACCAGTCCCGACAGGAAATCGAACGCCTCGGCCGCGATGGCGACGACCAGAAGCGCGATCAGCCATTTGATGCCGATCCGGGTCCAGCTATAGTGCCAGTCGTAGCCGGCGGCGCTGGCGAGGACGATCCAGACGCCGGGCATCTGAAGCGCGGCCAGAAAAACGCCGGCGGCGGTGAGGATCAGCAGTCCGACAAGCAAAAGCGTATCGATCATCATTCGCACGGGCCGGCATCGGCTCGGCCCGCCTCCCGGGATGCATGACGCTCCCGCACGACGTGTTGCGTTGGCGCGGGACAATATTTCATCGGGGAACTGGAGCCGACACGCCCGAACTCGAATTGCCGCCGAAAACCGCCCGCCGTGTCAACCGGCCGTCGAAGTGGCCACCTCGTCGACGATGCCGACGACCACCGAACGAATCGGCGCATCGGGGTCACCCATGATCTGCCGCGCGCCGTTACCCTCGTCCACGATCAGCACCCGGTCCCCGACGCCCGCATCCACCGTATCGACGGCGACCAGTTGCTTTCCGGTCGGCGCGCCGTCGGCGCCGGTCAGATCGACGACGAGCAGCCGCTTGCCGGCATAGAAGCCGTGCTGAATCGTCGAGTACATCGAGCCTGCGACCTTGCCGAGTAACATGCCAGACTCCGTCGGAGTGCCATCGTCCTGACCGCGTACATTCGCGGCGATGGTTCAGTCTTCCGATTCCGCCAGATCGACGCCGTCCACGATGCCGATGATCGTGTGGTCCACCGGTACGAACGAGGGGTTCAGCGCCATCGCCGCCTCGCGCCCGCCTTCGTAATAAACCCATTCGCCCGGGCCGGCCATGCGCGTTGAGTCGCAGCACACGATCGGCGAACCCGCGTCCTTCTGATGCTTGTCGAGCGGCTGCACGAGAAGCATGGGCACACCCTTGAGGCCTTCATACACCTCGCAGGTCACCACCGTTCCTATTACGCGACCGAGCAGCACGCTTTCGCCCCTTACCAGCCATCCCCAAACCGGGTCGAATTCTTCAACTTCGCCCGAACGTCTTCATCAAACCGCGGAATCACCGTGATGCACGCCGCCTGCGGTCGATCGGCGATGGCGTTGCAGCCGATCTCGATGGCCGCCTCCACGTCCGCCAGAAGCCCGGCGAAGTGGGCGACGCCCTTGCCGCCGAGGCCGTCGCCGAGCCTAAGCTCCGCGAGGACGACCTCCGCACCCTTGACCGCCGCATCGGCCGCCTGAATGACCGCGGCCAGCGTCGGCGTCTCGATGATGCCGACGGCGTCGTCGCCCCAGTCGCTTCGATTGCCGAGGACGGCATTGTACACCGATCGATCGACCTCCGGCAGCAGCACGGCGTCGAGCAACGCCGACTCGCCGATGCGACGGGCTTCTACGAACGACTCATCCACGGCCGCCACTTCGCCCGCAAAAAGTATCGCGAACTTGCCGGGTTGAAGCGTGCCAATCCGGATCAGCTCAATCGGCGCTTTCTTGGCCAGTGCGTCCGCCGCGCGCGTACCGGTCGCGATGCTGGAGAATTCGAGCAAGGCGAGTGCGGGATGAACGGTCGACATGGGTTGAAGCGGTGCCTTGAGATTCCTGGCTTAATGTCAGTTCACTTGACCGGAGCACATCGATCACAAGATTCCGATCGGTGTCGCGGTCAATTCATCAAACGATCCGGAAGTGATCGACCAGCACGCATCGTCGCTCGCGCGAGAACGAACGCGGATCGGTCAGGCCCTCGCCCGTCGGGCTGGCGATCGAGAACGACGTGTAGCCCTCGCCGCCTTCGCCGAGGCCGGCGTAGATCGGACCGTTCTTCACGAAAATGCTGCAATTGATCTCGCGGGCCATGCGGCTCAGCCGGCCGAGGTGCATCGAATGCATCGCCGAGGAGTGGCCGAAGCCGTGCTCCGCCGCGACGGCCAGATCGATCGCCTCGTCGGCGCTCTTCACGCGTGCGACCGGAAGCACCGGCATGAGCTGCTCGGTCCAGATGAGCGGATGTTCGACGGGCACATCGAGCACCACGAGCCGAACCGAATCGGGCACGCGCAGGCCGATTTCCGCGAGAATCGTCCCCGCGTTCTTGCCGATCCACTTGCGATTGATGACGCCGGGCTTGCGCGGGCCGCGCGTCTCTTCGAAGATCACCTTCTCGATCGCCCGCGTCTGCGGCGCGGTCAGGACGACCGCGTTGTTCCGCTCCATCGCCTTCAGGAAGCGGTCGGCCACCGACTCCACCACGAACACTTCCTTTTCGTCGGTGCAGATGACGTTGTTGTCAAACGATGCCCCCCTGGCGACATCGGCCCCCGCCTTGTCAATGTCCGCGGTCTCGTCGACGACGACCGGCGGATTTCCGGGGCCGGCGCAGATCGCCCGCTTCCCGCTGGCCATGGCCGCCTTCACCACGCCCGGCCCGCCCGTCACCACGAGCAGCCGAACGCCCTTGTGCTTCATCAGCTCTTGCGCGCTCTCGATCGTGGGGTCGGCCATGGCGGTCACGACGTTCGGCGGACCGCCGGCGCGAACGATGACCTCGTTGATGAGCCCGACGTTTCGGCACGAGACGCGCTTCGCATTCGGGTGAACATTGAAGACGACGGTGTTGCCGGCTGAGACCATGCCGATGGTATTGCAGATGATCGTCGAGGTCGGATTGGTCGTCGGGGTGATCGCGGCGATGACGCCGAACGGCGCCCGCTCCATGAGCATCAGCCCGTTGTCGCCGGAAACGGCGCGCGGTTCGAGCACTTCCGGCCCCGGCGTCTTTCGGGTGACCAGCCGGTTCTTGACCGCCTTGTCGTCCGCACGGCCGAGGCCGGTCTCTTCCTGGGCCTCGCGGGCGAGATCGACGGCGTGGGCCATCATCGATTCGCGGATCGAGGCGATGATCGCCTTCCGGTGTTCCAGGCCGACCTGGCTGAAGGCGGTGAACGCCGCCCGCGCGGCCGTAACGCATTCGTCGATGGAACGGAAGACGCCCATCGGCAGCGCGCCTCCGCGCGAGACGGATTCGGCGGCGCTGGGTGCGAGCGCGCCGTGGTGCGAATGCGAGTCCCCCGCCCCGCCGGCGAGTTTTTCAGCGACGCGCCGGGCGATCAGGTCGATCTGGGTGTCGGAGAGGTTGGACATGGTTCAACGGGTGCCGCAGTGATGGCGTTTGTCAGTCAGATTATCGTTCGTCGGGGCGCCCGCCCCCGTCGTTATGGTGGATTGACGGTGCCGGCGACAGGATTTCTTTCGCCCCTACGGGGCTTTGTCTTCACGTGCGCCTTTCCCCACGGCTTGCGCCGTGGGCTAGACTCTGTCGCCGCTACCGCGGCTGAGTTGCGCGAGCCTTCCAGGAAATAAGGCGATCTAATCGCTTTCGCCCTTCTTGTACTTCGTCGCGCCGCCGACTTCCCATTGGTCGACGATGGCCATCACCACGGCGTCCACCGGGCGCTTGTCGGTGGCGACGGTTTGCCGGGCGCTGGAGCCGCTGGCATAGAGAACGACCTCACCGACGCCCGCGCCGACGGCATCGGCCGCGACGACTGTCGTGCTGGTCTCCTTCCCTTCTGGATCGATGCAGCGCAGGAGCAGAAGCTTGAGCCCTGAGAGACTCTGCTCCTTTCGCGATGCAACGACCGTTCCTATGACGCGGGCAAGCAACATGCGGGGTTTTACTCGTTACCGGGGAACACGGAAAAGGGAAAATGGAGAATTGAGAATGTAGAATTTAGAATGAATCGCGGAGTCATTCGTTTCGATCTCCGCCCTCACTCTACATTCTTCATTCTACATTCCGAATTTCCCCCGCTATTTCGCCGCCTTCTTCGATCCGTCCGCTCCTCGGCCCAGCGGGAGAATCGAATCGACATTCGTATGCGGCCGCGCGATCACGTGGACCGACACGATCTCGCCGACGCGGGCGCCGGCGATCTGGCCGGCGTCGCACGCCGCCTTGACCGCCGCGACGTCGCCGCGAACGACCGCGGTCACGTAGCCGCCGCCGATCTTCTCGTAGCTGACCAGTTCGACCTTGGCGGCCTTGACCATCGCGTCGGCCGCTTCGACCATCGCCGCGAAGCCGCGTGTTTCAATCATGCCCAGTGCGTCTGCCATTGCGGATAACCTCCGAGATGAATTCGGCGTTCGCGGCTGTCGCGCGACTTCGCCGGGTTGAATCTGATCTTACTTGTGACCCTTGCCGTCGTCCGATCGCCCGGTGACGGCCTCGATCGCCGCCTCGGCCGCCCGGTATGCCACATCAATGTCACGTTCCTCGCCGCCGAGATAGACGCGGCCGAAGCTGCCGAAGGTGCGTACCTCGAGAATGTTGATGTTCGCCGCCTTCTCGGCCTCATTCGCGGCCAGCGCGGCGTAGGCGGCGGGCTCGATCTCCATGACGTAGAGCGTCTGCCCGGCGAGGATCATGTTGCCGTGGCGCATGCGGTTGATGAGCTGGGTCTGATAGGCGTCGATATGGCGGATGACCTGGCTCGACGAGACCTTCGGCTTGCGTCGATCCTCCTCCTTGAGTTCGAGGGCCTGGAGGATCGCCCGGCCGGCATCGCGAATGTCCGCCTGCGAATCGGAATGAATCTCGAGCATGCCGTAAAGGCGCTCGACGATCTGCATGCCCGGCGTCACGTGGGTGTTTTTCAAGGCGATGTCGGTGACGCGGTTGATCTCGATGCCGGGTGATATCTCGACGAAGAGCGAGGCCTGCCCCGGATTGGGCAGAAAACCCTGCGCGACGGTCGCGAAAAACGAGGCGAACTGCGGCTGAAGGCTGTCGAGGAAGACGAACGAGCGTAGGTCGAACATGACGAATCTTTCAGTGCACGCCGCCGGGCGGAACCCCCCGGCGGACCCGTGAAACGGTGAAAAAGTAGGGGCGAGCGGCGGGGTTGTCAATCGGCGGCCGTGCGATGCGGCCTCTGAGAATCGGGCAGGAACGGGTATGATCACATAGTTCGGGCCGTCGGAGGTCTGCGCCGTCGCCTTGAGGCGGATCGCGGCAGTCATCACGCGGCCGACGCGGGGTACGATGGTGCCAGACGCGGAGAATCTATCAACTCATGCGACGGCGCCGCAGGACGCACTCCGCGTCGGCGACGGGCGACGCTGCATCACCTGCGGTTATCAACTTCGGACCCTTCGGCACGATCAGCGATGCCCGGAATGCGGAACGCCCGTCCGCAGGTCCATGAAGAGCGACTTGTTGGTCTTCTCCGATCTTCGATGGCTGCGCCGGATTACGCTTGGAATCGATCTCGCGGCCGCCGCGTATCTCATTGCAAGCCTCATGATGATCCTTGAGCTTGTCTTTCAATTCACGCTGTTCAAGTTTGTCTCGCAGTTCACGCTGCTTGAATTCTATTCTTCGGCCGTGCGCATCTGCGGCGAGGTGGCCTTGCACTTGCTGGCACTGTCGGGGTTATGGTTGTTCGCATCGCCCGCTCCAACCATTGTCGAAGACGCAGCGGGAAACGACCTCCGGTCACCCGCTTCGCGACGAGTCCTACGTTTCGCCTGTTTGATCGTGGTTCCAACGACAGCATTGTCACTCTACGAGCGTCACGTAACCCTGGCGTCCACGTCAACAGCGCCCGGAAGCATCTTCGTCTTCACGTTAATCCATCTCATCTCCATTCTCAGCCTCGTGCTATGCTCGCTCGCATACCCACGTAATATCGCGTTCCGCGCTTCGGCGCCCGTTCTGGCGGAATTTTCGAGCTTCCTGCTGTGGGGCATCGGGTTGTCTCTCGCGGTCACCCTCCCGCTTGCGCTGATCAGTTCGGGGCCAACAGGCTTCAAGTCGTTCGCTGAAGCCGCGAATCTCGGAAGTTGCGTCATCTGCCTGGGCTTCGCAATGTACGCCATGATGCTCCCGGTGCTGGCGATCGCGCTGCATCAGGACTGTCGTCGCAACCGGCTTCTGCACGATTCAGACAAGCGCCTCGACTAGGGCGAATCAACATGGGGCTTAGTCTCGTCGAGTGACACCACAAAAATGGGCTCATCAGATTTGACATCGCAAGACACTCAAACCGGATCGTCTGGCGGAGCGGGACCGGACGACGCGCCGCGCGTCCGCACGGATCGGCAGTGCGTGGGCTGCGGCTACAACCTGCGCACGCTCACTTATGATGCGTCATGCCCCGAGTGCTCGACGCCGGTGAAGAACTCGTTGATGGGCGATCTCTTGGTTTTCGCAAATCCTCGATGGCTGCGGCGCATCCTGATGGGGCTGTACCTCGTTTGCGCAGGCCTGTTTTTTCCGATTTTCGCGTGCATCGTTCTGTTACTTGGGCCGAGTCCGATTGATCAATATGATCCGAGTTCACTGGCCTTCGGCGCGGCGGCATTGACGGGCATTCTCATTTCGGCGGGATTCTGGTTGTTCGCCTCAATGCCGCCGATCCGCCACGGAAAGGATCTGCGCCGAAGAAAGATCATGCGGATCAGCAGTCTTCTCGCCTTACTTCTCATCTATGCAAGCGCCGCCGGTAGATTCGTTTCTGTCAGGTTCGGCGTGCCGTTCCTTGTGTCAACAGGAACCGTCTTCGACCCTGAATTCATCGCACTGCTGGCGATCGTCGTCGCGATGCTGACTTCCATCTCCTACGCTCAGCACATCGGGTCAAGATCCAGCTCTCCCTATCTCGCGGACGTGGCCACATTCCTGTTCTGGTCTCTCGGTGTCTTAACTTCAGTCTGGCTCCTGTCCGCGACTTTTCTCTCGACGACCAGCCGGTCTGCAATGAACGACGTGATCCTGCTGCTGGGCGGTTGCGGGGCGGTTGGGCTTGGCCTCGCATATGTCGGTCTCGTCCTGATGTTGGCACGAGCGATCAGAAGGGACCTGCGGGACGCCCAAAGCAGATAAAGCGTGTAGTCGGCCTGCTTGTCGCGCCTAATATGCCGTACTAATGGCACTACAAGCAATCGCCTCAGCCGACAAAAAAAGGCGGGCCCGCGTTCACGGGCCCGCCCCTTCGGGACTGATCATGTACTGCTGCCGCCGGCTCAGGCGATGTTCAGGACGTTCAGGCCGTCGAAGACGGTCGTCAGGCTGCCGAAGATGGCCTGAAAAATGCCGCTGAGGAAGCTCAGGAAGGAAGAAATAAACGACTCGAAGGTTCCAGCAAGATCAAACATTTAGAGGCTCCTTTATGTGTCGCCGGGCGGAGGTCGAATCCACACCTGGTGGAACGCCTCCGCTTCCGCGCTCCAATCAGAAATTCCCCACTCTCCCCGGCCAATGCATTTATCGACAAAAAAGCCGCCGGACTTCCCGAATTGGGAGCCCGGCGGCCTCTTTCCCGACGTCTGTGATCATCGCAAGTCGCGATGAGATCAGGCTTTCTGAAATTGTCCCGGCGCTATCGGTCGTTCGCTTTCCGGACGCCTCAGGCGATTTCCTTCGCCACTTTCACGACCGCTTCGTAGTTCGGATGGTTCGCCACTTCGGGGACGTACTCGACGTATTTGATCTTATCATCCTTGCCGACGACGAAAACCGCGCGGCAGTTGATCCGGTGATCCGGAATCAGCGTGCCGTACTTCTTGCCGAAGTCCGCGTGTCGCGCGTCGCTGAGCGTCTTGAACTTACCCGCGGTGTCGATGCCCTCGGCGCCGCAGAAGCGGGCCATGGCGACCGGCAGGTCGAAGCTGATGGTGTAGAAATCCACATTCGGAAGATTGGCCACTTCCTTGTAAAACCGCCGCGTCTGCTCGGCGCACACCGGCGTATCCAGCGACGGCACGACGCTGTAGATGCGGGCGCGGCCGGCGCCGTCACTCAGCTTGCCGTCGGTGACAAGGTTGGTGCGCACCACGGCGTCTGGGGCGGCATCGCCGACCTTGAGTTCGGGGCCTTCGAGATTTAGTGGGTTACCCTTGAGGGTGCAGGTTCTGCTCATGGCTGTGTGCTCCGTGTGATTCGTGTTGCGAAACTGGATGTCGTCACGTTTATTCGTTCAGAACGGTCAGCATGATAGGTGGTGCTACGTACAAGGTCAACGCCTTGCCCGACCGTCCGTTTGCAGGATTCCTGCGGAAAAGCAATGTTTTTTTGACACACCCGCGCGGTCTTACTAGAATTCCGGCCTGAATAGTTTCGGCACTGCGCCGTGCCAAAAGAGAGGCCCGGCGTGGAAAACAATCCAGGAGACCCCGCGAGATGGCAGGTGCCAACACACTCGAATTCACCGACGCTAACTTTGAAAACGATGTTCTGAAGTCCGATGTTCCCGTGCTCGTCGATTTCTGGGCGGAATGGTGCATGCCGTGTCGCGCGCTCGGTCCGGTCATTGACGAAGTCGCATCCGAGTACAACGGCAAGGCCAAGGTCGGCAAGCTCGACACCGAAAACAACCAGGACACCGCCTCACAGTACGGCGTCCAGATGATTCCGACCGTGCTGATCTTCAAAGGCGGCCAGGTCGTTCAGAAGTTCACCGGCATGCGGCCGAAGAAGGACTTCGTCTCGGCGCTGGAATCCATTCTCGCGGGTTGATCGACCCCCGACGTTCAACTCGAGATCTTCACGTCGCGATGCCTTCGAACCCGGGTGCCCGGGCGTCCTTCGCCGCGGGCGCAACAGACAGGCTCACTTTTTTCGCGGCTTAAAATTCCCTGCAAACGGTTTTCCGTATTCCCGCAGCGCATCCAGCAGCTCAAGCATGTCCTGCGCCAGCGGCGCGACCACTTCCAGCGGCGTATTGAGAATCGGATGCGTCACGCGAAGCCGATGCGCGTGGAGCATCTGACGCTTCCAGCGAAGTTCGTCCGAGTCCGTCGGCCGGCCGGTGACATGGCGAAGCGAAATATTCCGCCCGCCATAAAACGGATCGCCGACAATCGGGTGCCGGATATGTGACATGTGAATGCGAAGCTGGTGGGTGCGGCCGGTCTTCGGATACAGCTCGACCAGGCTGAAGCCGCTGAATCGCTCCAGCACCTTGAATCGGGTCACCGCCTCCTTGGTCAGCTTCTTGTGAAACTTGCCGCCCATGCGCTCCGCGAATCCCGAGGCGACGTAACGATCGTGCACCGTCGGATGCTGGCCGATTGGAACGTCGATCACGTCCTCGTCAAACTCCGGCGCGCCGTGAACGATCGCCAGGTAGACCTTCTCCGTCTGCCGCTTTTCAAACTGAAGTGAAAGACGCCAGTGGGCCTCATCGGTTTTGGCGGCGATCATGACGCCGGTCGTGTTCTTGTCGAGCCGGTGAACGATGCCGGGCCGGAACGGATCATCCGTCTTGGCGAGCGTCTTGGAATAGTACGCCAGCGCGTTGGCCACGGTCCCCCGCTGCTCGCGCCGCGCCGGGTGGACGATCATCCCCATCGGCTTGTTCACCGCGATGACGAAATCATCCTCGTACACGATGTCGAGCGGAATATTCTCCGGCGTGACGTCGTACGGTTCCGGCACCGGGAACGACAGATCGACGACGTCGCCGGCCTCCATCTCGTAACTGTTCTTGGTCGGCTTGCCGTTGACGGTGATCTCGCCGCGCTTGATCTGGCGCTGAATCACGGACCGCGAGATGTGGCGGAAACGGCCGTGCAGATACTTGTCGAGCCGCCGGCCGGGCAGCTTGCGGGCGATCACGATCTTCGCCCGCCGCGGCTCGGTCTCGACGGCCGGCCGGAATCGCTCGACGACGTCATCCTCATCCAGCCCGGCGTCGGCGGCCAGTGCGGCATCGGGCGGAAGATCGTCGGCGAAGGGATCGCCGGGAACCGAGTCGGCCTCGGCCGACGCTGAGGGTTCACCGGTCGACACGAC
>CALLKH010000570.1 GCA_938008425.1 uncultured Planctomycetaceae bacterium
TCGATACACTGCCGACACCGTTGTAGAAACGAATCGAATCCGCGGGCGGAGTTCCACCGCCGGCGCCGCCGGTCAGGGTTTCGAAAATGGTGATGGAGGTCGGAATCGGGGACTGGTCGGAAACCCGTCGGGCCGACACATTGCCGAGCGCACCCCAGGTCCGCCAGTGAACCTTGCCGATCGGATCGAGCATTTCCGCCTTCAGCGTCAGCGTCTTCGTATCGATCATCCGGGTCGGCATGGTCAATCGCAGGCTTGCAGGCGGCGGGTTGTAATAAACCGACTGGGAGATGCTCTCGGTCTGCTCTCCGGCTCGATCGAATGCTCGAACGATAATCTGATTGACGCCCGGGCGAAGATTGTAGTTGAAGGACCACGTTCCCTGGAAAACGCTGAACACCGCCGGCTGACCGTTCACCGTGACGTTATGGGTGCCGGCCTGATTGATCTGCCCACTGATGGCAATGACGGGATTGGCGTTCGTATAGGGAGAAGCGGGAACGCCCGTCAGCGTCAGGGCATCACGAATCTCGTTGTTCATGAATGTCAGGCGAGCGGCATACCAGGCCTTGAACTGTGCCCGCGTCGCCGGAACCGCCGCGCTGCCGCCCGTCGTGAAAAACGCGCCGTTCGGCATGCCGTCGATGATTGCATCGAAGTTGGCCTGGGAGAGCGGGCCGTTGATGGTATCGATGATGCCCTTCACGAATATGGGGGCGAAGGCGTTGTGGCGGATGAAATCCCGAATGGTGGCAATCGTGTTGTTGCTGTTGCCTGTCCGCCAGATCGTCTCGGTGTTTGAATCCCGCATGATCGAGTCGGTATCCCAGGGAATGAATCTCATGTCGAGGCCGTTCGCATGGCCCGGAGGATTGAAGTAGATGTAATAGTCGTCGCCGGTATCGCGGTAGATGCCGCCCTCTTTGTTTCCGAGGATGTTGTGGAGCGCGAAGTACAGAAGACACTCATCCTCGTCCAGCACTGCCGCAACGTTGGCAGCATAGTTCTGGGCCGGCGAGTTGTTCATCGCATCGAGCGTCGGGATCAGATCCGTCCAGATGTCCTCTTCCTCGTTGTTTTCCTTTGCGTAGCCGTTGCGGCCCCATTGATTGACGCGATAGGGCGCGGGATCCGTGCCCCGCCAGTCGAAATTCGCGTTGTTTTCACCACGATAGAGGTTGCCGACGGATGACATTCCGCGATCAGGCGTGACGGCGCCGTCCTGCGAATCCAGAAAATCGCTGTCGACCTGCTCCAGTGCTGCGTAGAGGCCGTTGAATCCATTCGAACCGATGGCGGAGCTGTCGTAGTTGATTCCGGTATACCGAAGCCGAACAAACGTTGCGGTGGAAGACGGCACGCCGATGGTTCTGAAGAGATTGAAGCCAAGAACCTGGCGAGTCGGGTTGTTTCCGTTGAGCACCAGCTTGCGAACGGGGAACCCGAGCGCCGACTGAAGCCGATTGTCGCTCGGAAAATCCACGCGGTACGATCGGGGGTTCAGTCCGATGCTGCTCTGGCCGCGATAACGCTCGGTCACGTTGTAGAAGATGTTTCCGACGTCGTCGATGAACGTCGCATCAAATTCCGCCTTGCACGGATCAAAAGCCGTGGAACTGGTGTTGCAGCTCAGGCTCTCCTGAACATTCTTGTTCGCCTGGGTCACGATGATGTGATAGACCGGGGCGTCGACGGGAGGGGACTCACCCGAAAACTTGCACAGAAGCGTCTGGCAGAGAATGCATGCCGGGTTGATGTCAGTCTGACAGCCTGACGCACTGCACGACGGGTTGACAGTCGGATGATTCAACGGATAGGTCGACATCGCGCTGCCATCGTCCGCGGTGATGTAGAAGTCGTATCGCGAACCGTCCGGAAGACCGGGCATGGTCGCTCCGAAGCGCCCGTCGTCCGCGTCGCCGTCGCCGTGCAGGCCGTCGTCGAACATGGGCGTCGGGGTGTAAGCGCCGGGCGAGGCGACGTCCTGCCGGTAATGCAGCGTCACCGAGGGCGGCGCGACGCCGTCATCAATAGCATCAACCGTGACCAGCACGGCCGAGTTCGGCGTTGGAATCGAAGGAGTATGAAGCGGAGCAAAGATCAACGGCGCGGGCGCCGCGACAAATCGACTGTTCTGCTGGCCGGGTGTTCCATTGGCGCCGGTCGAAGGCCGCCAGGCGGCTGCGAAGTGGTTCGGCAGACCCGGATTGATCAATTCCAGCGACGGTCCGCCGCCATCCGCCGAGGACGGCCAGGCCCCGCTGTCCGTGTACGACACCGCATCAACGACGTTGCCCAGCGAATCAGACAGTTCAACCTCTTCACCCGAATTGGACAGATTTCCGCTCGCCCAGGTGAAAATCGGCGTACCCGGAGGGATTCCAGGGATCGACGCCTGAAGAAACGCGCCGTCCGCGGCGATCAGGGCGTAGCCGCCGGCAGCGATGGAGGCGCCGTTCGGGAAGGTGAAGGTGACTCCGCTGGATACGACCCAGCCCGACAAATTGACGGCCGACGTTTCACGATTATGGATCTCAAAAAACTGGAGTCGCTCGGGGTCCTGCCCGGGTGCCACCGCCGAGTCGGCGGGGTGATAGTGAATCTCGTTGATAACGACATCGGGTAGATTGAATGTGTAGCCCCAGGAGTCGCCGCCGAAGGGATTGGCCGACAGATCCTGGATCGATCCCGAGGCCAGCACGACGTTGACCGCCCCCTGCGTGGGCTGGGAAAAGCCTGAGAAACTGTATGGCCCGGCGCCACTGCCGGAAAGCGAAGTGGCTGCGGAGCCGTTGACCGTCAGATTGCCGGCGGCCACACCGGTCACGGATTCAGAGAACGTCACCGAGACGGATGGGAGCGCAGCGATGACGGCGCCCCGATCGGGAACAGCGCTCGAAACGACCGGGTTGGAACTGAAGACGCTGTTCTGAGCGCCGGGTGTGCCGTTGTTCCCGGTCGAAACGCGCCAGACCGACGCGAACTCGTTCGGAAAGTCAGGATGGAGCAACTCAAGTGTCGGGCCGTCGCCATCGGCCTCGGGCGGCCAGGGGGGAGAGTCGGCGTAGGTGACAGCGTCCACCGTTACGCCGACGTTCGACGTCAGAATGACCGGCTCAGAACTGTTGGCCAGGCTTCCGTCCGGCCACTGGTATAACGGCGACGGAACCGAAATGATGGAGGTCAACAGGGTCGTGTTCTTCGATACGACGACAAAGGTCCCGGGCGCGATCATCGTGTTGGCCGGGAAGGTGAATGGAATGCTCGAGAACCCGCCCAGCTGCCACCCGCCGATATTCACGGTGGTCGAATCGGCGTTGTAGAGCTCGACGAATTCGGCATCGCCGTTGGGATCCGCCGGATGATAGCTGATCTCGTTGATGACGATCTTGCTGAGATTCTGCGAATAGCTCCAGGAGTCCCCTGCGAACGGATTTCCCGACCCGTCCTGGATCGTTCCCTGTGCGACCGCCACCGAAATCGTCGGTGTCGAAGGTACGGCATATCCGCTGAAGACGTACGGGCCGGATCCGCTACCGGACACGCTCGTCGCCGGTGACCCGTTGACCGTGAGGTTGCCGACGGCGACGTTCAGAACGCTTTCGGAAAACGTGACCGAGACCGAGGGAAGCGAAGCGATGAGACTTGAACGAAGCGGGGATTCCGTCAGCACAACCGGATTGGAACTGAACACGCTGTTCTGTGCCCCGGGCGTGCCGAAGTTTCCGAGAGACGCGCGCCAGGCCTGTGCAAATTGATTCGGAAAGTCGGGATGAAGAAGCTCAAGCGACGGCCCGTTTCCGTCCGGGGCCGTCGGCCAGGGCGGATCGTCGTCGTAAGTGACAGAATCGATGACGGTACTTGAGGCGTTTGAAAGGATGACGGGCTCAGTGCTGTTCGCCAGGCTGCCCGAGCCCCATTGAAACGGAGCGGTGTATCCGGCCGCAGCCTGAAGGGTTGCGATATTCTTCGCAACCACCACGTAACCGCCCGCCGGCAAACTGGTCGATGCCGGGAATGTGAATGGCGGAGAAATGTAGCCCGACAGCGTCCACCCCGAAAGATCGACGGCGGCGCCGCCTGGATTATGAAGTTCAACGAACTCCGCATCGCCGGCGATGTCGGGCGGTACCTCCAGCGGGTGATAATGTATCTCGTTGATGACGACGGATTGAGCGTGTGCACTCGCTGCCGTTGCCGCAACTACCAAGACCAAGACTAATGCATGGCGCGAACCGGCCATTTCTATTCTCCTTGCGCGCTGCCGCACGGCTGTTTCGTTGGCAGACAGCGATGATCTCGAATTCAGGTCGAACGACGGATCGCTCCCCGAAACCAAAGCGAACCGGCGGCCTCATTCGCTGGAAGTGGCAGTTCTACGACCGGATGTCGAACTATTTGGCCCGTCGCCGCACGGCCCTTCCATCGTGCGGCCGGTGGATTCTGTGGTCTTCTCCCGCCCTAAGAGTGCTGTTGACTGGTGTGCAGTTTGGAGTAATGAAGGGCGAAAGCCCAAGAGAGTCTAAGCCCACTCGCCGCCGCCCCTCACCCCTTCCGCACAAACGACTCATCCCTCACTTTAAGAGCCAAAGCACTCCCGGCGGCAGTAAAGCGGGGACCGAGATTCAACACTCAAGAACGATACCGAATCGTAACGATTTCGAGACGGAATTGAAACCGGGGTAAGTACCCCACAAAAAAATTCGACGAGAATTTCGGTGAAACGTTCACCCGGAAGCTCGACGGCTCGGGTGCAAAGTCCACGGCAAACGGGAGTCGACGACAAAAAGGCCGAGCGCGATCAAAGGATCGGCGCTCGGCCTTTCATCTATACAAATGTCATCGATCAGGGCGAGGATTGCAGTGCGGCGCTCGCTGGACGGTACACGATCACCCCCAAAACGGACCGCATCGCTTTTCGGATCGCCGACAGATTGAACTCGCTCTCATATTATCGGCTCCTCCGACGAGACCTGCGCCGGACGACGCCGCCACTCATCAATCCAAAGAACAGTGCCGCGCCGGCCGCAGCCGATCCAGAACCGCAAGCCCCTCCAACAGTGAGTTCGATCGGATCCGTCTTGATGCCGCCGCCCAGCTCCGTGGTCGGCGTGACTCCCCCCGGGACCCGGGGACCGGGAATCGGACAGCCGTCCTCATTAACCGTCGCGCCGGCGACCGTCTGAGGACACTCATCATTACAGTTTGAGACACCGTCGCCATCATCATCACCGGAGTCCAGTTGCAGACAGCTGCAGCCTCGCCCATCAACTACCTGGGACGCGGGCGTCTCCGGACAAAGATCATCGCAATCAGACACACCGTCCTGGTCAGCGTCTTCATCTCCAAGCTGCTTGCACGAACAGCCATCGACGTTGACGCTCTCTGAGGGCAGCGTGTTCGGGCAGAGGTCAACACAATCTCCAACGCCGTCGCGATCGGTGTCGCCGGCATTGAGCTGCTCGCAGGCACATCCATTCGAATCGACCTGCGCTCCAGCGGCGGTCTCGGCGCAATGATCGCTGCAATTCGGAACGCCGTCGCCGTCGGCGTCCGATGCGTCAAGCTGACTGCACGAACAGCCGTCGGTGTTCACCGAGTCCCCCGCGGCGGTTCCAGGACAATGATCATCACAATCGGAAACGCCGTCACCGTCAGAGTCGGCGGAACTCAACTGGCTGCACGCACAGCCGTTTGCATCGACCGATGCCCCACCGGATGTGCCGGGGCAGGCGTCCTGGCAGTCATCTATCCCGTCGCCATCGGAATCTCCCAGCTCATCGACGAGGCCGTCGCAGTCATTATCGAGGCCGTCGCAGATTTCGACGCCGCCCGGCTTCGCGACGGCACTTGCGTCATTGCAGTCAAGGCCGTTGTCAACATAGCCGGCTGTCGGACCGCAGCTCACCATCGTCGAGTTGACATCGCCGAAGCCGTCACCGTCGTTATCTCGATACCAGACGGAACTTGATGGATAAACCGAGTCACAATTTCGATCCTCGCCACAAACATCTGTCCCGCCAGGATTCACCGAGGCATTCCCGTCGTCGCAATCGAGGTTGTTGGAAACGTATCCAGCCGGCTGGGTGCAGCCGCTGAGCGCTGTTCCGCCCGAATCGCCGTAGCCGTCCGAGTCGTTGTCAGGGTACCAGAGCATGGTCAGCTCAATCGACAGAACCGCCGAACCGCTGGTTGCGCTGCCGCAACTGTTGGAGACGACACATCGATAGGTCCCCGCGGAACTCGCCGTGTAGCACAAGGAGGTCGCGCCGCTGATGTTGGCGCCGTTACGCTGCCACTGATACGTCAGCGGGCCGCTGCCGGTCACAGTCACGCAGAACTGATGGGTCTGGCCGCTGCAAATTGTCGCATCAACCGGGTTCATTGTTACAGTCGGCGAGGTTCGAACGGTGAGCGAGGCGGCGTTGCTGGTCGTCGATCCGCAGGCGTTCGAAACGACACATCGATACGAGCCGGCAGAGGTCGCGGTGTAACAGGACGACGTCGCGCCGCCGATGTTGACCGAGTCCTTCTGCCACTGATAGCTCAGGGTTCCGCTTCCATTGGCCGTCACGCAGAACTGATTCGACTGACCGCTGCAGATCGTCGCCCCGCCCGGGTGCGAACTGATGGTCGGCGCGGTGTTGATGGTCAGCGTCGCGGCACTACTGGTGGCGGACCCACAGCTGTTGGTCACAACGCATCGGTACGAGCCGGCCGCGGTCGCGGTGTAACACGACGACGTCGCCCCGCCGATGTTGACCGAGTCTTTCTGCCACTGGTAGCTCAACGGACCGCTTCCACTCGCTGTGACGCAGAATTGGTTGGACTGGCCGGCGCACACGCTGCCTGATACGGGCGATACGGAAATCGAGGGCGCGCTCAAAAGCGAAACCGACGCGGCGTTACTGGTGGCCGAGCCGCAACTGTTCGTCACGACGCAGCGATACGAACCGGCCGCACTCGCGGTGTAACACGACGACGTGGCGCCGCCGATGTTGACCAAATCCTTCTGCCACTGGTAACTCAGCGTGCCGGATCCGCTCGCGGAGACGCAAAGCTGCATGGTCGAACTCGGACAGATCGAGCCGCCGGTCGGATGAGTGGAGATGGAGGGCGCGCTGTTCACCGTCAGCGTCGCCGCGTTGCTCGTCGTGGAACCGCAGATATCCGTCACCACGCATCGATAGCTGCCGGCCGCGCTCGCTGTGTGGCAACTGGCCGTCGCTCCGCCGATGTTGACCCCGTCCTTCTGCCATTGGTAACTCAGCGCGGAGTTGCCCGTGGCCGTCACGCAGAACTGCCGGGTCTGACCGCTGCAGACAGATCCCGATGTCGGATGAGTCGTCACCGCCGGACCACTGGACCCGAGCTGTGCACAGGAACAACCGTTGGCAGTGACGGTCGCTCCGGCCGCCGTGCCCGGACAGGCATCGCTCGCGTCATCGACACCGTCACCGTCGGCGTCCGGGTTTGAGACCGTGCATGGAAACTGCTTGAACAGCATGAGCGACTCGGCGCCGCCGCCATCGATCGCAAGAAAAAAGCTGCGGGCGTCGCCGGAACAGTCATCATTCGGCACGACGGCGATGCCTTCCATGTTGCTGTTTGAAGCCGCACCCGTCGGCGGCTGGTACATTCGAAGCTGGGTGAACTGACGCTCGCCGCCGGAAACGTAGGTGGAAAGGTCCGTCACTTCCGTTCGGTTGTAGTTGGCGCCGTGAAAGATATAGAGGAGACCGTCAGATCGGTCGAATGACAGCGCGCAACTCTCGCCGTATCCCGTCTTGTAAGCGCCGACGTAGGTGAAAGTCCCGTTCGATCGATTGAGGTCGAACACATAGAGTCGTCCGCCGTTCTGATGGGCGACGAACATCAGGCCGCCCATGCCGTTCTGACTTACACGCGGATTGCCGCTCGGATCGACAAATCCCGCGGCCGTCAGAAACGAATCGGGAACGAACGCGAGGCCCTCGGCTCCGGAGCCGCCGCTCAGCGGTAGATGGCTGGAGGTATTCCAGTTATTTTGAATGGCGCCAGAACCGTAGGTGGAGACGTTGATTTCCTTGATGCGCTCTTCACCTTCGACCATCAGGTAGAGCACCTGCTCATTCAGGTCGGCCTGGGTGATATCCTCGAGATCGCCGTAGTTCGTCCACTCGCCGCGATTCCCAGCCTTGGTATCGACTTCGAATCCCCCGGAGCCATTCTCCTTCAGGACCCAGAACTTAGACGGTCCGCCGTTGCGACAGACCCACAGTCTTCGCGTCACGGGGTTCCAGAACGTACCGCTCATATCAACATGGAAGTCGTTCACGCCCGGGCCTTCGACACCCGTCAGGTTGACGGCGCTGCTGAATGATTCGGCCGGCCACGCTTGTTCTGCAAGCGCCACATTCCCCGCAGTC
>CALLKH010000571.1 GCA_938008425.1 uncultured Planctomycetaceae bacterium
ACTCCGTGGCCGGCGCGGGGTCAGTGAGGTCGTCCGCGGGGACGTACACGGCCTGCACCGAGGTGACGGCGCCCTTGCTCGTCGAGGTGATTCGCTCCTGAAGCTCGCCCATTTCGGTGGCCAGCGTCGGCTGGTAACCGACGGCGCTGGGCATACGACCCAGAAGCGCCGACACTTCCGAACCTGCCTGCGAGAAGCGGAAGATGTTATCGACGAAGAGCATCGTGTCGGCGCCGGACTCGTCGCGGAAGTACTCGGCCATCGTCAGCGCCGAGAGGGCGACGCGAAGTCGCGCGCCGGGCGGTTCGTTCATCTGGCCGAAGACCATCGCCGTGTGCTCGATGACCTTCTTGGTCTTGCCTTCGTTGTCCTTGAACTCGGCCTCCTGCATTTCGAGCCAGAGGTCGTTTCCTTCGCGGGTTCGCTCACCGACGCCGGCGAACACGGAGTAACCCGAGTGCTCGCGGGCGATGCGGGCGATCATCTCCTGGATGATGACCGTCTTTCCGAGGCCTGCACCACCGAAGAGGCCGGTCTTTCCGCCGCGAACGAACGGTGCGAGCAGGTCAACGACCTTGATCCCGGTGACAAGCTGCTCGGTCTTCGGGGTGAGCTGATCGAATTCCGGCGGAAGGCGGTGAATGGGGCGCCGGTCCTTGGTGTTCACATCGCCACGGCCGTCGATCGGGCTTCCGACGAGGTTGAACACGCGGCCGAGTGTTTCATGGCCGACAGGCACGGAGACGGGGGCCCCGGTGTCGAAAATGTCGATGCCGCGGCGAAGTCCGTCGGTGCTGCCGAGCGAAACGGCTCGAACCCGGCCGCCGCCCAGATGGCTGGCGACTTCGCAGACCAGTTTGATCTTCTCGGTGCCGAGCCCGACCGACTGCTCGACTTCAACCTCGAGCGCGTTGTACAGCGCGGGAAGCTGGCCTTCGGGAAACTCAGCATCGAGAGTTGATCCAATAACCTGGGTGACTTTGCCGACAGACGATTTCGTTGCGACCATGATGTTCTCCGCGAACCAATGAAAAATTCAAACTGAAAAATGAAAAAAGGTATAAGCGACCCTTCCTCATTTGATTTCACTCTTCTGTTTTCGACTCCTGCATCGCGACACGATGGCTCCAAGGATCCGGCTGAGCTCGTCCGCTTCTTTGATGATATCCGACAGTCGTGCTTTCGGCAGGAGTTCCGATTCTCCCACAAGTCTCAACCAGTACTTGGCCTCCCGCGCCTCTCAGAGTGCAATGTTCATCTTCCTTGCGAATTCGACGCGAGATTGTGATGACTGCGCTTCTTCGACATTTGCTCCAATGCTTGTACCAGATCGAACCAATTGTCTTATGACCACTTGGCTCGCCATGTCTTTCGACATGGTCTTTACCATTTTGAGAACTCTCACCGCAAACCGGAGGGTTCTATCCTGGATGTCGCGACCGGCCGTCATCAGCGATCAGGTGATTGCCTATCTACCGGGTCTCATCTGTATGGTCTTTTCACTTTACATTTTACATTTTTCATTTGGAGCTACTTCAGCGATTCAGCACCGCCCACAATATCCAGAAGCTCCATCGTAATCTGCGTCTGACGCGCCCGGTTGTACTGCCTCGACAGCGACTTGATCATGTCGCCCGCGGCATCGGTCGCGGCCTTCATCGCCACCATTCGCGCGACCTGCTCGCTGACCGCCATGTCGGTGAAGCACTGGTAGAGCCGCACCTTCACCGTCTGCGGAAGCAGACTCTTGAGAAGCTGATCCGGCGCAGGCGAGAAATCGTACTGAACGTCCGCCTTCGGGCCGGTGGATTCGGGCTTGGCCTGATCGACGCCGGCCGATTCCTTCGTCAGCGGCAGGAGGTGCATCACTTCCGGCACCTGACGGCCGGTCGAGATAAACCGCATGTATACGACATACACGTTGCCGATTTCGCCGGCCTCGTATCGCTGCATCAACTCCGTCGCGATCGGCTCGACCTGCTCGAAGCGCGGGCGGTCATCGATCGATGTGATGCCCTTGGCGATCGCACGGCCGATGAACCTGAAGTAGGCGATGCCCTTCTTGCCGACGACATGCAGCTCATTGTCGCGGCCGGTCGCGGCGTTGAGATGCTCCATCGCCTTGCGAAGCACGCCCGCGTTGTAGCCGCCGCAGAGTCCGCGGCTCGAGGTTAAGACGAGCACGACGTCTCTCGTCGAGTCGTTCTTCTTCATCAGCGGGTGTTCAAGCTGGCCCTCCGCCGCCTGGGACAATTCGGCGACGAGCTGGGTGATTTTCTTGGTGTAGGGCTTGGTCGCCATGGCGCGGTTAAAGGCTTGCTGGAAGCGCGCCGTCGCGATGAGCTGCATCGTCTTGGTGATCTTGCGGATGTTGGTCACCGCTTTGCGACGTTTGACGATATGTCTTGCGTTTGCCATGTGCCTGCTTCTCAGTTCCGCGCGTCGTCGCGCCTGCTTCGAAACTCCGTCATCGTCCTGCTGGAGCCCCGGCGAAACTCGTGTTCGTCGCCGTAGAGCGCCCTCAGTTTTTCAAACACCGCCGTCCGGGCCGTTTTCGCCTCGGGCGGGGCACGCTCCGCGTCGATTTCAAGAACGACCAGCCGTTCCTTCGGCAAGGCCGCCTCAACGTCTTTCCAGTTCGCCATGGCCGCTTCAGGCTCGGCGATGATCACCGTCGCGCCGGGCGACAGCTTTTCGGCGATCGGGAGCACCTGCCCCCGTTTGGGCCGATCCACAAGAAGCGCCTGCGCCGCTCGAATCGGATCGATCTCGCGACCTTGGGCGACGCCCGTCGAGGGCAGCCGCACGGTCCAGCCGATGGGCGCTGTCGCGAGCGAGATCAGCAATATGCCGATCGCCGCCCGCCGCCGCATATTCAGTTTTGAATCCGTCGCTCGAACGACAATCGCCATTAACGCGAGCGTCATCGGCGCCAGATATTTCGGGGCCGTCGCGTGCTCGGGAATCTTGCCGAGCGACAGTCCCGCAAGCCATGCCAGCGACCAAACGCCGCCGCCGACCAAGAGGGCCTTTTCAAATCGGCCGCTCGCTGCCGCAAGCCAAACTGCCGCAATCGCGAGCAGGAGCGGCGTCAGCACGACCACGCCGCGCGGCAGCCATTCATCCAGCCTTGTTCCGGTCAGTGCGACCACCATCGTCGAGCCGTCCGTTCGAACCGGCTGCCAGATGAAAGTTTCCGCGATCGATCGCGACATCCTCGCGCCGAATTCAATCGCGGCCGTGAGCGAAATCTCACTCGCCTCCGCACGACCGACCGCCACCGGATTCCAGTTCGCCAACGCGAGCGGCATCACGAGAGCGCCGATCGCCAGGCCGGTCGCCAATAGCGGCCACGCGCGTCGCCGGTCGTCTCGACTCGCCAGCCAGATGGCGACCAGCAGGGCGATCGCCACCCATGCGACCGAACCCAGATGCGTCCAGACCAGCAGGACGCCGGCGATCCCAAGGACCACGATCGCCGAGCCGCGATTGCCACCGCGATCCAGCTTCGCCAGTGCGGCGATCGTCAGCACTATTCCGAGCCAGACGATCGCATACTGCCGAAGCTCCGTCGCAAGGTCCACGAATACCGGAGCGGCTATTAACATTCCAAATGCCGGCAGCCTCGCCCAGGGCGACGCAGTCGGCCAGATCCATCGATCCGCGACGATGGCCGCGGCGAGGAGCGCCGCGAAGCCGATCAGTCGAAGCAGCCGAAGCGATGTGATTCCCACCCGCTCCAGCCCGTGCAGCAGCCAGAAGTACAGCGGCGGATGCACGTCGTAATTCACCACCGATCGCCACACGTCGGCAAAGCCGGTGTCGCCCGTCGGTCGCAGCAGCGCCTGAAGCTCAGACGCCGCCATGATTCGCACCCGATCGGGCGTGGCGTTCAGCGCCGCCATTCGATCGGACTTGCCGGCGGCCGCGAGCAGCGAGATCGACTCGTCGTGCTCCAGCAGGCCGGCCGTTTTGGCCTTGGCGAATTCCCAGTGGAGTGCGAGCCCGAGCAGGGCGATGGCGGCGAATCCGGTTGCCGCCGCAATTCGATTGCGGCCGCCGGTCGCTCCCGGAGCCTGCTCAGCACTGCCATCCATTCGGCACGCCTACTTCTTTCCTCCGCCGAATTTCGCCTTGAAGGTCTTGACGCCTTCGTTCAGCTTCGCCTCGATCGACGAATCGATCTCCTTCTTGTCCGCAAGTTCCTTGCGAACTTCGGGAGTCTCATCGCGGAAGTAATTCAGAAGTCCGTCCTCGAAGCGGCCGACATCGCCGATCGGAAGATCGTCGAGGTAGCCCTTCGAACCGGCGAAGATGCTGATGACCTGGTCGATGACGTCGAACGGTCGGTACTGTCCCTGCTTGAGCAGTTCGACCATCCGGGCTCCGCGATCGAGCTGCCGCTGGGTGGCGGCGTCGAGTTCGGTGCCAAGCTGGGCAAATGCTTCAAGTTCGCGGTACGCCGCAAGGTCAAGTCGCAGCGAACCGGCGATCTTTTTCATCGCCTTGATCTGCGCATTGCCGCCGACGCGGGAGACCGAGATACCGACGTTAATCGCGGGTCGAACACCGGCGAAGAACAGGTCGGGCTCAAGGTAGATCTGGCCGTCGGTGATCGAAATCACGTTGGTCGGAATGTACGCCGACACTTCGCCTTCCAGCGTCTCGATGACCGGCAGGGCGGTCAGCGATCCACCGGAAGTCGGATCGGTCGCGACGACGTGTCCTGTCATCGCCTTGGCATCCTGCTCGGCTTCGTGCTTGCCGGGAACGCCGACATAGTTCTTGCCGTTCGCGCCGCCGGCCTTGTAGGGCTGGCCCTGGGGAACGACCGCATAGCGCTCGGCCAGCTTGCAGGATCGTTCGAGCAGGCGGCTGTGTAAGTAGAAGACGTCGCCGGGGTAGGCTTCACGGCCCGGCGGGCGGCGAAGCAGCAGCGAGAGCTGGCGGTACGCCTGTGCCTGCTTCGACAAGTCGTCGTAAATGCAGAGCGTGGCCTTGCCCTGCGTGTACATGAAGAATTCGGCCATCGCGCAGCCCGAGTAGGGGGCGATGTACTGAAGCGGGGCGGGGTCCGCGCTGGAGGCCGAAACGACAATGGTGTAATCCATCGCGCCCTTTTCCCGCAGCTTCTCGACGACGCTCGCCACGGTCGATTCCTTCAGACCGATCGCGACGTAAACGCAGATGACGCCGGTTCCCTTCTGGTTGATGATCGCGTCAATCGCGATCGCCGTCTTGCCGGTCTTGCGGTCGCCGATGATCAGCTCTCGCTGGCCACGACCGATGGGAATCATCGAGTCGATCGCCTTGATGCCGGTCTGGAGCGGCTCCTTGACGGGCTGTCGTTCGGCGATGCCGGGGGCGCGATACTCCAGCGGCCAGTTCTGTGCGGCCTTGATCGGACCCTTGCCGTCGAGAGGACGGCCGAGCGGATCGACCACGCGACCGACCATCGCATCACCGACCGGCACGCTGAGAAGCTTGCCGGTGGACTTGACGGTGTCGCCTTCCTTGACGCCGAGGTAGTCGCCGAGAACGACCGCGCCGACCGAGTTTTCTTCCAGGTTCATGACCTGGCCGATGGCGCCGTTTTCGTACTCGACCATTTCACCGGCCATCACGCTGCCCAGGCCGTAGATCTGGGTGACGCCGTCGCCGACGGCGATGACGCGCCCGACTTCGGCGGCCTGGAGCTGGTCCTGGTACTGGGCGATTTCCTGTTTGATAACCGACGTGATTTCGTCAACCTGAATCTTCATTCGCTTATCCTTCTGACACGAAGCGCGACATGCCTGTCCGCAGATGCTTGTCCGACGATGCAAAAAGCTGAGCGCGGATGTCGCGAAGCCGGCGCCGGATTGTCATATCAAAGAGACGATCGCCGACCTGGACCATCATTCCGCCGAGAACGTCGGGATCAACTTTTTCAACCAGTACGGCCTCGCGGCCGCTGAGACGCTTGACCTGGGCGCGAATCTTCTCGCGCTGCGCGTCATCCAGTGCGGCCGCAGTCGTCACGAAGACGTCCGAGCGCCCGTGCTGAATGTCGAGCTTCTTCCGATACGCGTCGCACACCCACGGAAGAATCATCGAGCGGCGCTTGCGGTTGAGCACCTGAAGCGTCTGGAGCACGAGCGGGCTGACCTTCGAGGTGAACGCCTTCTTGATCATGACCGCCCGCGCGTCGTCGTCGATCGCGGCGGACTGCATCATTGCCGCGAAGGTCGGTTCGCGATGCCAGAGTTCCTTCAGGTCGGCCAGCTCCCGGCCGATGTCATCGGCCTGGTTCGCCTCGGTCGCGAGCGCCAGAAGGCTCTCCGCATAGACCTGGGCGGCCGCGATGTAGGTATCGATGTCCGTTGCCATATCTTCCCTCGCGCCGTTCCGTACGAAGCCGGACCGCAGCGCCGGTGCGATATTTCATTTCAGTTCGGCGGGCGCCGGTCGTGAGTCAACTTTGACCGCCGCGTCACGCCACTGTCCATCAAGCCGCTTCCACTCGCCGCGGCCGTCAGTTCATCTTGCCGATCTCGGCGAGCGACTCGCTCAGCAGCGCCTGCTGGTCGCTCGACGTCAACTCGCGTCGGATGAGTTTGCCGGCGACGGTGGTCGCAAGCAGGATGCTCTGATCGTGAATCTGCTTCACCGCATCGTCGCGGGCGAGTTCGATGTCCTTCCTTGCGCGGGTGACAATCGCCTCGGCCTCAGCCTTTGCTTCGCCGTGAATGCGCTTGCGCGTCTCCTCGGCGTCGCGCCGACCCTCTTCGACGATGGCCGTGGCCTCCTGGTGAGCCTTGTCGATCTTGGCCTTGTAATCGGCCATCATCTTCTCGGCGGCCTCGCGCTCATGCTTGGCCTTGGAGAGCGAGTCGGTGATGAACTGCTCGCGCGTCTGAAGCCCCTTGAGAATCGGGCCCCAGGCGAACTTTCCGAGAACGACCAGCACGAGGAAGAAGATCAGCAGCGTCCAGATGGCGTTGCCCAGGTCACCCTTGAAGATGTTGGACTCGCCGCCGTCGCCCGCAGCAAATGCGATCGCCGGGATGGCGCTGACGAGTGCCGCGACTGCGATCGCGATGAAACTGTTGATTCTCATTGACTCGAATCCTTTTGCCCGGTTCTTGATTCAGGCGGTCGCGGCGGGGATCGGAGTTTCGTTCCGATCCCCGCGTGCGTACCGAGCATTTCTAACTCTTGAAACCATCCACGCGGTCACCGCGCTTCCGGCCTTTGAAACGTCGCTACCGGGTCTTACTGACCCCAGACGAGTGCAAGCAGACAGACGACGACCGCGAACAGGGTCGCGCCTTCGATCATCGCCGCGAGAATCAGGGCGACGCCGTTGATCGAGCCGGCCGCTTCCGGCTGGCGGGCCATCGACTCGGCAGCCGATGAGCCGATTCGACCGATGCCGGCCGCACCACCCATGATGACCAGGCCGGCGCCAATGGCGGCGCCGAGGAACGACGCGCCCTTGTTGTCAAACCAGCGCGAGCCGGCAGCCGAGTGGGCCGCACCGGCGGTGTTGCCGCCGGCGGTGTCATCCGCCATGACCGGGGCGGAGACGAGAAGCATTGAACCCAGAACCAGTGCGAGCAAACCAATCTTACCTGACATTGAAACTCTACCTTTCGATGGTTGAAGTCGGCGGGAACGACTTCGTTCGTCATTTAACCTTAATGGTCATCGCCTCTCGGCCTTGCGACCCGCCGTCCCACTCCGCGGGCATGACCAGTTAAATCCTCAAGTTGTTAATGGGCGTGTGCCGCGTGCCCGTGGCCATCGGCGTGGCCATGTTCGTCGTCATGTGAGTCATGATGAATGTTGATCGCCTGCCCGATGAAGACGCAGGAGAGAAACGTAAAGATGAAGGCCTGAAGGAAGGCGACGAACAACTCGAGCATGGTGATCGCGACCGAGCCGATGACGACCGGCACCGCGATCGAGAATCCGATCACCGCGCCGGCGGCGCCCGCCATGCCGATGAAACTGACCAGCACAGCGAGAAGAATGTGACCGGCGCACATGTTGGCGAACAATCGCACCGTCAGCGCGAAAGTCTTGGCGATCAGGCCGATGACTTCGAGCACCGCGATCAGGCAGTTGATTGGGAAAGGGCCCATGAAGAAGTGCTTCACATAGACCATGCCGTGAAGGCGAAGTCCGTTCACCACGATCATGACCAGCGTGCAGCAGGCCAGCGCGCCGGTGGTCCAGACGTTGCCGGTGGCGGTACCGTAGATCGGCTCATCGAATATGAACTTGGTGATCGGCTCCAGCGGAAGGAGGCCGAGCAGGTTGCAGGTGAGAATGAAGAAGAAGATCGACCAGATATAGACGATGAATCGGTCGGTGTGCTCGCCCATGAACGGCTTGGCGACATTCTGCCGGAGAAACTCGCAGATCGTCTCGATGAAGTTCTGCCCGCCGCGCGGCGTCATGTCGGCCACCACGTCGCCGGTGTTTCGGCGTCGGGCCAGCACCGGCATGAACAGGATCAGCAGCACGGCGGCCACGATCATCATGATGATGTGGTTGGAAAGGAGCGTGAAGCTGCCGTCGGAGGTTTTCACCCGCGTGTGATCGATGACGTGGGAGAGTGGATTGCTTCCGCTCGCGAGTAACTGTTCGATCATGAGTTCCGTCCCAGCAAACTGCTCCACCGCACCAGAATCACTGTTTCAATCTTGATCATGATCACGTAGCTGATCACGATCCAGATCATGAATGCATCAAGCCGCACGCGACCTGAAACTGCCACAACCGCGGCAATCGCCACTGTCGCGAAGAGCCGTGCGACGCCCGCCGCCAGCGCGATCTGAAATCGCCGCTGCACCGGCTGAGTTCGCATCCGCCGCATTGCCATTCGCATCGTCGCGTACGTCACGGCGATGACGATGACCTGCGCTGCCAGCATCGCCCTGACGCCGTCCTGGCCGCTTAGCCGCAGCGTCGGATA